>JACRMR010000012.1:300000-524220 GCA_016214895.1 candidate division KSB1 bacterium | reverse complement strand
CGAGACCAAACCCGAAGTTGTTGTTCCTGCTCGTTCGTGAGCTCAATGACCGGAGCGTGACGCATAATTTCATCCTCCTCTCTGGAAGATGAAACGCACAACCTCGCAATTAGTTGCAGCAACTCCGCAACACTACACTAGCGAGAAGGGACTAAGGCCATGAACACACTTCACATCGAACGAGACATGAACAGCAGTGGCGCTGTCCAGAGTATCGTTCGCGCAGTGTCGACCGGATTTCAATCGGAGATTCTGAGAGTAGTGACGCTTTACCCTATACTCGTCATTGTGTTCGGCATGTCAATCGTTCACACGGCGTTCACAGAAGTCGGAGACTCGATGATTGTGACTGTGGACTTCGCGGGGTATGGAGACAATAGTTGCGATAGCCTTGACTCTTCGCCCGAGTCAGACTTCTATGTTGGGGGTATGTATCAAGTCGACGTGACACTCCTTCCAGGTGGCGTACGTCCGACCGAGATTGAATATACGGGAGTCTCAGACTGGACTTGGCCACATGGGCTGATTCTTCGTACCAGACCTGAGCAATTGGCTTTTGAGTACTTCGTTATGGAAACTGAAGTACGTGATGATAGTGTGTGGAGGGCAACCGGCTGGACTCCGTTGTTCAAGGCCCCCATATATCACTTTGCTTTTCTCGTACCTCCGGAATTGGCTGGCACGATTCTTTGCATTGAGGCGGAATGGAACCACCCGCAGTATGGACACATAGCTTCGGAGCACCCAGACTGTGTGCGGATTCTCAGACCGTGTTCACACTCAGCGGAGCGGTCGGTGTTGACATCCAGAGTTCACGAGGCAAGTCAACAAAGGAAATTCGACCTCGCAATTGAACTAGCCGATTCCTTCCTGACTACCGGCTGGCATGATTTCTACGGCTTGGTCGACGCTCGCAGAGCAGCAACTGCCGGCGGTCGATACGATGATGCGATTCGGCTACTTGACACCTGCTTTGAACTGAACCATGCGACAATGTATGCGGAGGGTTGGAAGCCGACGCCCAGTGCCTCCGAGGAGGAACATCATTTGTACCAACGGATTCGCGCCCATCTAATTGAGCTCCGCAGCCAACAACAGCAGCGCTGATCAGGAGAGAAATGCTATGTACAAATACCTCATAGTCACGGTTGTTGCGCTTTTCAGTCTGGCATCTGCGCGGCCCTTCTTACAGCAAGAAGCCAACTTCTTCGGCATACCGAATCTTGAAGCTTTGAGTACCGAGTGGTTCATGCAGAGTTCGGATTCGTCCAGTCTGGGATTCGACTATCCGGTGGATATCGAAGTGCTGAAGATTGCCCCGAGCGACTACCGTGTCGTGATCCTCAATGCCGACAGTCCCAATTTCTATGTTTTCCGACTTGATCAGGTAAATGGCCTTGCCTACAACGACATCAGTCTATCGGATGATTCGGTGGATCACTGCGCATTCGCGAAGTCCATGTGCCTCGTTCAACAGGGCCTGTACTTCAATCCCGCCGTTGATCGCATAGCCGTTGCATTTGAGTACGGCGCGACAATCGGAATCTACGAATTTGATCATTGGGAAAACAAGTTTTCACGCGGCGGCATGTGCGGCACATGACCCGCTCGGGAGGGTTTGCTGACGGCTCGATTCGCAGCATGCGGTGCGGTTCAGGGGGCCGGTCGCGGACCCGCCCCTACGGGAGATACGGCCCGTGATGTGCAGGATTTGACGCGGCTGCCGTGTGGCGGAATCTGGTCTGGTTGACGACCGGGGTGGGATTCCGGCAGGGACACAGTCCCTGCTCGGCGAGGAGTTCCCGATGCGCGAAGACGCGCACCCCCCCGGCCCCCCACAGGATGTGGGGGGAGAGCTGGCTCTCCGGTTCCGGCTGGGCGAGGACGCGCGGCTCGGCGGCGAAAGCGGACCCCATCTAACTTCCCCAGAAACTGGGGAAGGACCCGAGGGGGATTCCGGTGCGGACTGAGGACGACCTTGACCCGGCTCGGCGGAGTGCTGGCACAACGGTCCCGACTCTCCCAAATATTGTGGGGCAGAGACGAACCGAAGAGGCAGGGGACGGGAGTGGAACCGCGCTTTCAGGCAGATTGTGAATAGTTGCGCATATTAAGTAATAGGACTTATTTGATAATATAAAGGTTTTGTTTGACAATCTGCCTTATTCTTGTATATTCACCGTGTAAACAGTCAATGTCACGGATACCGCGACTCTGTGCACGGTTGCTCTGAATCGAGTTTGGAACCGGCCGGAGAGCAGTTCATCAAAAAGGAGAACGGGAAGATGCGGTTTTTATCTCGGGTTGTGTCACTGATTGCCCTCTCGTCTGTGTTGCTGATCGGGTGTGCCGAGGACTCGGAAGATACGAGTTCCAGCCCGTATGACCTGGCCAACGGCGGAACGGGCGGAGTGTCGTACGACAAGTTCTGGAGCAGGGAATCGGGCCACGACACCACCGATACTCACCTCGCGACGTTCAATACGTATTCGGATTTCTTCCGTTGCAAGCAATGTCACGGGTGGGATCTTCTGGGGCAGAGCGGTTCTTACATCGGACGCGGGCCGCGCACGACTCGGCCGAATGTATCCGCTGTGAACTTGCGCACGATCGCAGCCGCCAAAACCAGTCAAGAGCTGTTTGACGCTTTGAAGACCGGCACCGGTGCGACGCGCCGCCCGGTGAGCGCGGACTTGTCCACGTATGATCCCGCGACCAATCCCACGGTCGGCGATCAAATGCCGAATCTTGCCGAGATCCTGACCGACGGCGAAATCTGGAATTTGGTCAAGTACTTGAAAGAAGAGGCGATTGACGTCAGCCAGCTTTACGATGCGACTTACACGGGTGCCTACCCGACGGGCTCGGCCACGTATTCCAACATTGGCCGGAATGGAAACGCGACGTCCGGGGCATCGTACTTCGCGGCTCACTGCGCCGTATGTCACGGCTCGACCGGCCAGTTTATCGAAGTCGAGGAGTATCTGACGGTCGGCGCATTCTTACGACACAAGCCGAACGAAGTGCAGCACAAGGTGAAATTCGGTCAACTGGGTTCGGATCCCAACATGGCCGGTCAGTTTGGGATTCAGGATGAGGAGATGATCAACCTGTACAAGGCTCTCACCGATACGATCGCGTTCCCGTAAGCGCGCGACTTTCACTCTGAGAAACGGCGGCTCGCAGGAGTCGCCGTTTTAATTTGCTGACGCTCGGGAAAGCGCGGGGCACGTCAAGCCGGAGGAGACGTGCCGCCGCAGGCCGGGCGTTCCAAAAGCCCTGGCGGCAGCCCGGGGTTGGGCTTTGGGTCCGGTGACTTAGGGTAAGCCTTTGAAGTTTATAGACTTTAGCGAGTGGTGCTGGGCTTGACAAGGGGCAGAAAATTCCGTATCTTTTAGTTTCCCATAATCTTGCGGATTGGTGAGGTAGAATGTTCTGGTCGGGATCGGCGACGAAGGGATGGCGGGCGAGCGGATGAATCTGATCTCGCTCACGGAACGCGAACGCGAAATTCTGCGCGCAGTGGTGCAGCATTTTGTGCTGACGGCCAATCCGGTCGGCTCGCGACAGCTTTCGCGTCATCATGGACTCGATCTCTCGCCGGCGACGATTCGGAATGTGATGGCCGATCTCGAAGAGATGGGCCTGCTCGCGCACCCGCACACGTCGGCGGGCCGGGTGCCGTCCGATCTGGGTTATCGGCTTTACGTGAACGATCTGATGGGGGCGCAGGAGCTGAGCTCGCAGGAAAAGGAAGCGATCGAAGCGGAATACGACGGGGTCTCGCAGGAGATCGATGAGATCATGGCGGTGACGGCGCGCGTGCTTTCGTCGGCCTCGCGGCTGCTGAGCATTGTCGCGATTCCATCGCTCGAAGAGGCGGTTTTGCAGCGGATTGACATCGTGCGGATCGCGGAGCACAAGTGTCTGGTGGTGATCTCGCTGGAATCCGGGCCGGTGCGCACGATCATGGTGGAGCTTGAGCATGCGCTGCCCACCGATCAACTGCAGCAGATCACGCAGGCGTTGAACAGCCGGCTGGCGGGTCTGCCGTTGTCGCAGATTCGGGCCGGCATCGGCGAGCGCATCGGCACCATGCAACTCCCGCTGCCGGGGCTGGTGCGCTTTTTCGTAGATTCGGCGGAGCGGCTGTTCAGCTTCACGGATCATGAGGACCTCAAGATTGGCGGTCGCGCGGCGATGCTTTCGCAGCCGGAGTATTCGGACGCGCGCTCGATGCGGGGGATCATCGAGCTGATCGAAGACAAGGACATCATCATTCACCTGCTGCAATCGCAGAGCGACGAGCGTCGCGAAGTCTCGATCACGATTGGCAGCGAGAATCCGGACGCGCGGGCGAAGGATTTGTCGGTGTTGTTGTCGGGGTATCGCACGGCGACGGTTACGGGCAAGCTGGGCGTCATCGGCCCGACGCGGATGGACTACTCGAAGCTGAAGAGTCTGGTCGAGTTCACCGCGCACACGATCAACCGGCATCTGCGCGGCGGCTCCGCGGTCAAATGAAACCTGCACGACATTCGATGAACGAAGATACACCGATTACTCCCGCGGAAGCGGCGGCGGGCGGCGCGGCGTTGGAGCCGTCCGCCGAGCTGGAGCAGCTGCGGCGCGAGGCTGAAGAGTGGCGCGACAAGTATGTGCGGAAGCTGGCGGAGTTCGAAAACTTTCGCAAGCGCACGCGCGGCGAGTTGGACGCGGTGCGCGACGTGGCGGTAGAGACGGTTTTGTTGTCGCTGTTGCCGGTGCTCGATGATTTCGACCGGATGCTGGCGGACCGGAATATGCCGCAGGACGATCCGTACCGTAAGGGTGTGGAGCTGATTCGCGGCAAGTTGTGGTCGGCGTTCGCGGCGCGCGGGGTTACGAAGTTGGAGAGTCTGGGTCAGCCCTTCGATCCGGTGGAGCACGAAGCGATGGCGGTGCAGCCGATGGCCGGATTTCCGGCGGGTACGGTGCTGCTGGTGCTCGCTCCCGGTTATCGGCTGGGCGAGCGTGTGATTCGCCATGCGCAGGTGATCGTCTCCGGGGAGGTCGCGCCGGCGGGCGAATCCGGGGACGGGGAGGAAGCCGCGCGTTAACGCGCCAGCCGCATGTCCACGAAACACGATTACTACGAGATTTTGGGAGTTCCGCGCAGCGCGAGCGAGGAGGAGATCAAGAAGGCCTATCGCAAGCTCGCGATGCAGTATCATCCCGATCGCAATAAGGCCGACAAGACGGCGGAGGAGAAGTTCAAGGAGGTTGGCGAGGCCTACTCCGTGCTGTCCGACGCGGAGAAGCGCGCGCGTTATGATCGCTTTGGTCATCAGGCGACCGGACCGGGGGCGGCGCAGCAGCAGCAGTGGAGCGGCGGCTTCGAGTTTGATCTGTCCGACGCGTTGCGGCAGTTCATGGAAGGCGGCATGTTCGGCGGCGCGTTTGGCCAGCAGTCGCGGGGCGGTTCCGGTCCGCAGCGCGTGCGCGGCAGCGATTTGCAGGTCAAGCTGAATTTGACGCTCGAAGAAATCGCGACCGGAGTCACGAAGAAGATCCGGGTGAAGCGGTACGCGAAGTGTCACGAATGCGACGGTTCCGGTGCGAAGAAGGGGACGCAGCGCAAGACATGTCCCACGTGCAAGGGGACGGGACAGATTCGGCAGGTGTCGAACACGATTCTGGGCCAGTTCGTGAACATCCAGCCCTGCACGCAGTGTCGCGGCGAAGGCAAGATCATTCCCGAGCCGTGTGCGCAGTGTCGGGGCGAGGGGCGCGATCGCGAGGACGCGGTCGTGGACGTGAGCATTCCGGCCGGGGTGGCGACGGGCAATTATCTGACGCTGCGCGGCGAAGGCAATGCGGGTCCGCGGGGCGGTCCGGCGGGGGATCTGATCGCGATTATCGAAGAGGTCGAGCACGAGCATTTTCGCCGCGACGGGGACAACATCCTCTACACGCTGCTGCTGAGCATTCCGCAATTGATCCTCGGGGATGAAGTCGATGTGCCGACCTTGACCGGCCAGGCGCGGCTGAAGATCGAGCCGGGCACGATTCCCGGGCGGATTTTGCGCATGCGCGGGAAGGGTCTGCCGGCAGTGAATTCGCGGCACGTCGGCGACGAGCTGGTGGAGGTCAAACTGCATGTGCCGTCGAAGTTGACCCCGCGCGAGCGAGAGCTCATCGAGGAGCTGAAGCGGAGCGAGAACTTCCGGCCCGGGGCGGGCGACAAGTCCTTTTTCGGCCGGATGAAGGACGCTTTCGGGAGCTGACTCTGATGTGGCGAATGGAATTTCGTCCGGCCACGTTGGTCTGGCTGCTGGCCATTCTGTTTCTGGTGGGCGCGACCGTGCGTGTTGTGGAGCGGTGGGGACATGCTCCGCGGCTGCCGTTAGCGGTGGTGCCGGGTAGTTCGAGTATCATGCAGGCGCGGATCGACTCGGTGCTGCGCGCGCGGGCGGCGGCGCGGAATGCTCCGGTCAATATCAACAGCGCGACGGCGCAAGACCTGGAGCGGCTGCGCGGGATTGGCCCCACGCTGGCGGCGGCCATTGTCGAGTATCGCGATCAGCACGGGCCGTTTGGTTCCATCGACGGGCTGACGGAAGTCAGCGGGATCGGTCCGAAGCGTCTGGAGCAGATGCGCGCGCAGTGCGTGCTCGATTCACAGTAGCGCGACACGACGAATCTTCACCCTCCTCGATATCCGATGGCGATTCGACTATCATCCGGTTCGCGCCGCCATACCCATGGAGGTGAACTTCGGCCGACGGCGGCCCGCACGCTGGAGTCGGTGTTCAACATGCTGGCCGGAGAAGCCGCGGGGAAGTCGGTGCTCGATCTGTTTTGCGGAGTGGGATCGTACGGGATTCACGCGCTGAAGCACGGGGCGCGGCTGGCGGTATTGGTGGACCGGGCGCATGAGTCGGAGAAGCGCACGCTGCGGTCGCTGGCGCAATTTCATTTGCAGGATCGGGCGGTGTTTTGTCGCGAGGAGGTGGCGCACTTCCTGCACAATTCGGCGCGGTGGCCGGAGCCGTTTGAGCTGATTTTCGCCGATCCTCCGTATGATCTGGTAGCGCCGGGTCCGGTCATCGAATCGATCATGGAGTCCGGGTTGTTTGCGGCGGAGGGAGTTCTGGTGTTTGAGCATTCGAAGCGGCAGGCGCCGCCGGAAGTCACCGGTCTTGCGCTGCGAAAGTCGCGCGTGTTTGGCGAGACGACGGTTAGTATTTGGGATCGCAAGTGAGCGCAATTTCCGTCAGCGGATTGTTCAAATCCTTTGGCGAGGTCCGGGCCCTCGCCGGAGTTGATTTTGAGATCGCGGACGGTGAGTTCTACGGTTTGCTGGGGCCGAACGGCGCGGGCAAGACGACGTTGTTGCGGATTCTCAGCGGGCTGTTGCAGGCGGACGGCGGTCGGTTGTGGATCGCGGGCCGGGATATAGCTCGGGGGAAACCGGCGGCGGCGGTGGGGGTCGTGCCGCAGGAGATCGCGCTCTACGAGAGTCTGACCGCCCGCGAGAATCTCGAGTTATTCGGCGCGATGTACGACTTGCGGGGTGCGGCGTTGCGTGGCCGTTGTGCCGAGTTGCTCGATCTGATCGGCCTCGCGGATCGGGCGCGCTCGAAGGTGCGCACGTTTTCGGGCGGCATGCTGCGGCGATTGAATCTGGCGGCGGGACTGCTGCACGATCCGTCAATCTTGTTGCTGGACGAGCCGACGGTCGGCGTGGATCCGCAATCTCGCGCCAGCATCTTCGCCATGCTGGAGACGTTAAACCGCGCGGGGAAGACGATTATCTACACGACGCACTATATGGAAGAGGCGGAGCGGTTGTGTCGGCGGATCGGGATTATCGATCACGGTCGGCTATTGGCCGAGGGCACGCTTTCGGAATTGTTGAGCGGGGTGAAATCGACGAGCACGATCCGGGCGCATGGGACTCCGTCGGCGTGGCCGTTGCTGGCGAGCGCGGAAATGATCGCGGGGGATGGGTTCGCCGACTACGTGCCGCGCGACAGGACGCTTTTGGGGAACGCGGTTACGGACTTGGAGCGGTCGGGCGCGCGGTTTGACCGGCTGGAGATTCGCGGACCAAACCTTGAGGCGCTCTTTCTGCAATTGACCGGCAAGGAGTTGCGGGATTGATTCGCCGCGTACTCAGACTCGTGGGAAAGGATTTTCGCATCTTTCTCGCCGACAAGCCGGCCATCGCCCTGAGCTTTATTGTGCCGATGGTGATGATCCTGGTTTTCGGTCTCGTGTTCGGCGGCAGTGACGGCGGCATCGAGGCGCTCGAGGTATTGGCGGTCAATCAGGACACGGGTCCGGCCGGGGCGCGCCTGTTCCGGGCGCTGGACCTGACGGCCGAATTGCAGCTGATCGAGCAGACTCGCGACTCGGTGCGGTACGATAGTCTGACGGCGCGCGCGCGGGTGGAGCGGGGAAAGTCGAGTGCGGCCATTGTGCTGCCGGCGGATTTTTCGGAGCGGTTGAAGGGCTGTACGGTCGCGTTGACGATTCTCGAAGATCCGCGCGATCCCCTCACGGCCGGAATCGTGACGGGGCTCTTGCAGCAGCAGATATTTCGTACGTTTCCCGGTCTGATGCCCGTGAATCTGGCGAAGCAGAGCTTAGGGGATTCGCTGGCCGGTCGCGGTTTCTCCAACGATTTGCGTCGCGCGATCGAGCGCAATTTCCAAATCGCGTTACCTGAAAGCACGGATCAGGCGTCGTGGTTTCCCGAGGACTTCGTGCTTGGGGCCGACGCGGGCGCGGAGCCGGCGGCGGCGGGGTTCGGGGTGGACAGTCTGCTGTCCAAGATGATGCAGATCAAGCGCGAGGTGGTGGTCGGTCAGCAGATCACGAATCCGGGGATCGCGCAGAGTGTCGCGGGTCCGGCCGTAATGTTCATGTTGTTCGCGGTGGGCGCGATCGCCGCGTCGTTGTTGCGCGAGATGCGGGGTGGCACGGCGAGCCGCTTGTTGAGCGGTCCGGTCAGCAGCGGCGAGCTGTTGTTGTCGAAATACGTGAATGCGGTAGCGCTCGGGGCCTTGCAGCTGCTGGCGATGATGATCTACGGTTGGCTGATCTTCGGTCTGGAATTCTTCGAGCACTTGCCGGCCGCATTGTTTGTGATTGTGTGCACGGCGGCGGCGATGAGTTCCATCGGCCTGATTACCGCCGCGGTGAGCCGCACGGAAGAACAAGCCACCGGATTGCAGGTGGTCGTGATTTTGGGGATGTCGGCGATTGGCGGCGCGATGTTTCCGAGTTTCATGATCCCGAAGTTCGTACGGGCGGTCGCGCAATTGACGCCGGTACATTGGTCGATGCAGGGCTTCACGGATGTGTTCTGGCGCGATCAGGGGGTGTCGGGCGTTGTGCTGGAAGGCGGAATACTGTTGGGATTTGCGCTGGTTCTGGTGGCGGTAGCCATCGTTATGTTTCGGCGGCGGTTGGCCGCGGAGTTGAGCTGATGTCTGCACTTGACCCGATGATCACGGCTCCGCTCACGCATCGCGTGGCGGTGGGCGCGTATATTTTCTGCGAGCAGCGACTGCTCTTGTTGCGGCGGGCGAATCCGCCGCACACATTTGCTCCGCCGGGCGGCAAACTCGATCCCGGTGAGGATCCAATCGCGGGTCTGCGTCGCGAGGTCGCGGAAGAGACGGGGTTAGAGATCGAGCTGTTCGGCGCGGTGAACACGTGGTTCGGTCGCATGGCGCCGGGCAAGCCGCTGTTGCTGTGCATCAACTATCTGGCGCGTTCGCGAACGCAAGCGGTTCGATTAAGCGAGGAACATACGGCCTTTGTGTGGGCTGGGCGGGCTGAGATCGAGGCCGGGACCGTTTCGATTCGGGACGATCGCGGCCACGGCTACGCTCTGGCGTGCGTGCTGCAGGCATTTGAGCGGGATGAACACAATTCGATCGGCAGCGGTGATTGACTCCGCGGCACAAGAGCGGCTGACGCGGCGGTTGATTGAGTTCCTGCTGACCCGCGATCAGTCTCACCCGTTCGACGGTCTGGGGGTCGTGACACGCGCGCGCGCGCAGGCGCTATTGCAGGAGCTGATACCGGCCGAGATTCAGGTGCGGGGCGTTTCCGCGCGGGGGCCGCGGGTGGTGATTGCGGCGCCGCACGTCAGTTTTGATCAGTGGTCGGAGTATTTTTGTAACCGTCTGACGCAAGCCTATTCGACCGGCAGTGTGGTGGCGATGAACTACCGGGATCGCGACCAGTACCGGATTCCGGTCAACATCGGTCGGCATCTGCATGTGAACCGGCCCACGGAGTCCACCGCGCCGGGGCGTTCGGAGCATCGAACGGAGCGGGCAGCGGAGGTTTACTACCACTATATTCACGCGTTGAGCGAGGCGGGAGGCGGGAGCCTGCCGTTAGACGTCCTGATCGAGATTCATTCTCATCGTCGCTGCGAACAGGTGCAAATCGCCACGGTTGGAGTGGGCGACGATCTGGCGCGCGAGCTGCATGCGCTCTATTCAGCGCATGCCGTGGAGCAGAGCTTGCCGGAGTTGTTGATTGAACCATTGCACCGGCTGCACTGGCAGGCACTGAGCGCGAAGCAAATCGGGAGTTTTCAACCGGGGATTTCGCGGATGGCGTATCACATCGAGATTCCGCGCGGGTTGCGTGAGAATCAGCGGAGTCGGGCGCGAGCATTGCCGGTGTTTAACGAACTGACGGGTCGAATTATCGCGGCGGCGGCGGAGTCCGCCGCGTGACGGCGCCCTCACCGCTGTGGGTGATTCCATTCGGGCTGCTGTTAGCGTCGATCGCGCTGGGGCCGCTCCTGGCCCCGCGCTGGTGGACGCGACGTTACGCGTGGGTCGCGTTGCCGTTGGGCGCATTGGTCGCCGGTTATTACGCGTTCGCCGGGGCGGGCGAGCGGATGCTGCATGTCGGGCATGAATACGTTTCGTTTATCGCGCTGATCGGATCGTTGTATGTGGTGACGGGCGGCATGTACGTACGGCTGGTCGGTCGGCTGACGCCGGCGCAGAACGCCGGGATGTTAGCGGTGGGCGCGGTGCTCGCGAACGTGGTGGGCACGACCGGGGCTTCCATGCTCTTGATCCGGCCATATTTGCGCGGCAACGGGTGGCGGTTTGCGCCGTATCATCTTGTTTTCTTCATTTTCATTGTGGCGAACTGTGGCGGCGCGCTGACTCCGATTGGCGATCCGCCGCTGTTTCTCGGCTATTTGAAGGGGGTGCCATTTTTCTGGCCGCTGGCGGAGTTGTGGTACAAGTGGCTGGTTGGAGTCGCGCTGCTGATCGGGATGTTCTATTTTTTTGATCGTCGGGAGTATCGCGGGCACTCGCAGTTGGAGCAGTTGATCGCGGAGGAGCCGGACCGGTTTTCGCTGGACGGTAAGCGCAATCTGATCTTCGTGGGGGTGATCGTGGGCGCGGCGTTCTTACAGCATCCGGTGTTTGTGCGGGAAGCCATCATGGTGGGGGCGGCGGCGGCCTCCTATTTTCTGACTCCGCGACCGATTCACGAGCGCAACGATTTCAAGTTTCATCCGGTGCGGGAGGTCGCGATATTGTTCGCGGGGATTTTTGCAACCATGGTTCCGGCGCTGGACTGGTTGGCGGCTCATGCCGGCGGGCTGGGGATCACGACGGCGACACACTATTACTGGCTGACGGGTTCGCTTTCGGCGGTGCTGGATAACGCGCCGACTTATCTGAATTTCCTGGCGGCGGCGATGGGCACGGAGGGGTTATCGGCGGATAATGTGGTTCACGTTGCGCAGTTCGCCCGCGATCATTCGCACACGTTACGTTCGATTTCGATCGCGGCGGTATATTTCGGCGCGGCGACGTATATCGGGAACGGCCCGAATTTTATGTGCAAGTCGATCTGCGAGCATGCCGGGCACCGTGCTCCCAGCTTCCACGAGTACGTGTTCCGTTACACGCTGCCGGTGTTATTGCCGGTCCTGGTCGTGACCTGGTTGCTGGTGTTGTAAGCGAGGCGGGAGTGCAGATGACGCGGCGGAACTCATGTCTCCTACTGGTCGCATTGATCGGCGGCTGGGGTATCGACGGTTGCGATCTGTTTCGCACGCGGGATGCGGAGCCACCGGACAGCGGGCGCTCGTCGTGGGAGACGCCGCTGACACCCGCTGACGTGCTGGACAACTTGGCGGCGTCGATGTTCGAGCACAACGCCGAGGACTATCGGCGGTCGCTGGATTCGCGCGATTTCGTGTTCGAGGCGGACGCGGTGGCGCTGGCGCAGGATCCCGCCCTGGCGGATTGGGGCTACGAGGAAGAGGTCAGTCATGTGGTGAGTTTGATGAGCCAGGGGACGCTGCCGTCGGACAGTGTGTTGACGGTAGTGTTTTTCACTACCGACGCCACGGTTTTTGGCGACAGCGCGCAGCTTACGACGGGCTATGCACTGACGGCGCAATTGGCCGTGAGCGGCGCGCCGCGCGACATGGCGGGCACGGCGGAGTTCGTGCTGGGTCTGGGGAGCGAGGGCTACTGGCAGATTCGCCGTTGGCGGGATTCGCGGACGGAAGCGCAGAACACGTGGAGCGATCTCAAATCACTCGTCAAATAGTTGTTTGCGGCGTGTTGCTGCTGGTGCTGGCGGGTTGCAAGAATCCGTTCGCGCCGAGTCTGCGGGGCGGCGCGGCGAGTCCGTTTACGGATGCGAGCACGGTGGGCGGTCTGCTGCAGAATTTTGTGACCGCGTACGAGCTGCGGGATTCGTTGCGCTACGCGGAGTTGTTGGACGACGAGTTTCAATTTCAGTATTACGATCCGACGTTGCAACGGACGGACGGTTGGTTTCGGGAGACCGACCTGCGGACGACGGCGCGGATGTTTCGTTCGTTTCAGAACATCACCTTGATCTGGGTCGGCCTGTCCGCCGCGGAAGAGGCGGTCTCGACACCGAACACGCTGGTGGAAGTTCGGGTCCAGTATCAGTTGGTACTGGACGAGCTCTCGCCGGTGATCGGATCGGCGCGGTTTACCCTGTTCAAGCCTGACGGGGGGCGATATCGCATCGTGCTCTGGCAGGATGAACTTTAATTGACACACCTTTGGAACCGACCATGCCACTCGCGAAGCGAGTTCAGAACGTCACCATCTCCCTGACTTTACAGATTACGAATCGCGCCCGGGAACTTGCGACGGCGGGGATCGACGTTGTCGATTTGTCCTGCGGCGAGCCGGATCATCCGACGCCGTTGAATATCAAGCAGGCGGGGATTGCGGCGATTGAGCAGAATTTTACGCGTTACACCTCCGCGGCGGGGATTCCGGAGTTGCGCCGGGCGATCCAGCGGAAGCTGGCCGACGAGAATGGTCTGCAATACGACCTTAATCAGATCGTGGTGTCGAGCGGCGCCAAGCATTCGATCGCGAATGCGATCCTGGCGATGATCGATCCGGGTGATGAGGTCGTGATTCCCCGGCCGTGCTGGCTCTCTTATCCGGAAATGGTGGAGCTGGCCGGGGGTACGACGGTGTTCGCCGACACGGATGCGGCGGGCGGCTTTCACTTGACGCCGCGGTCGTTGGAGCGGGCGTTGTCGCCGAAGACGAAGCTCGTGATCTTAAATAGCCCGAACAATCCGACGGGCGCGGCGCTGGATCTCAGCCAGATCGCGGCGCTATGTGAAGTGTTGAAGCGCTACTCGTGCTTCGTGCTTTCCGACGAGATTTATGAGCGCTTGCGTTTCGACGGCAAGCCGCACGCGTCTCCGGCGCAGATCGCGGGGATGCCGGATCGCACGATCGTGGTGAATGGGGTATCGAAGTGCTATTCGATGACGGGATGGAGAATCGGCTATGCGGCGGGTCCGCCGGCGATCATCGATGGAATATTGCGCGTGCAGAGCCAGATGACGTCGTCGTGCTGTTCGATATCGCAGAAGGCGGCGGCGGAGGGGATTTCGGGCGATCAGAGCGGGAGCGCGGCAATGGTTCGCGACTTCGCGCGTCGCCGCGACTTGTGTTATGAGATCCTGAGTTCGTGCCCGGGAGTCAAGGTCTCGAAGCCGGAGGGTGCGTTCTACTTTTTTCCGGACATCTCGAGCTATTTCGGCAAGCACGCGCACGGCGATCGCTTGAAAGACAGCCTTGACATCGCGCGCTATCTGCTGGAAGAAGTGCACGTGGCGACGGTCCCCGGTTCGGCGTTTCACGCGCCGACGTGTCTGCGGCTGTCCTACGCGAATTCGGATGAGAACATCAAGCGCGGTGTCAGCAAGGTATGCGAAGCCTTGACGAAGCTTAACTGACGAAAGCGATCAGCGGGAACTATGCCGACCTACGACTATCATTGCGCGAACGGACATCGCTTCGAGGAATTTCAGAGCATCGTGGCGGAGCCGTTGGAGGTTTGCCCGATTTGCGGGGGACGCGCGGAGCGCGAGATTTCAGGGGGCAGCGGGTTGATTTTCAAAGGCTCGGGATTCTACATTACGGATTATGCGAAGAAGCACAGTCCGGAATCGAAGGGCGTGAGTTCGGTGAAATCGAAGGAGGCGGTCGAGTCCGCGCCGGCCGCGAAGTCCGACAAGTCCGAGAGCAAAGGCGAGACGAAGTCCGAGAGCAGGAGCGAGACGAAGTCTGAGAGCAGGAGCGAGAGCAAGGGAACGAGCGGCTCGTGAAGTGGTTTGACAAACACGTGAAGCTGCGGGAGCAGATTCGCCACGGCCGGTTGCACACGGAGCAGAAGGATATCCTGAGTTTGCTGAAAGGCAAAGTGGCGAAGGAGGATGTTCCCGCTTGCGTGGTGGAACCGGCGGGAGACGCCGAGCTCGCGGATGCGCTCGCGTTTGCGGGGGAGAAGCAGATGCGAGTGGCGCTGTCCTCGGGTGGACGGCCGCTGGGGGTGAAGGCGCTCGGCGGTCACATGTTGATTCTGACGACGCGGCTGGCGGGTCCGCCGTCATTTTCGGCGGATCGACACTCGGTGCGGGTGGCCGCGGGCATGTCGGCGGAGGCGCTGTCGGTTGATTTGGCGCGGGCGGGCAGGCGGTGGCTTCCGTTGTGGCCGATCCCCGGCGGTGAGAGCATTGGCGGACTGGTGGCCACGGCCTGGGAGGGCTTGCGAACTTGGGGCCATGGCGGACTGCTGGAGAGTATTCGCTCGCTGGACTGGTTGAGCTATGACGGTCGCAAGTTCAGCACGGGCTCGGCGGCGAGCGGAATGAACGCGCCGGATGTCAGTCCTTTTCTGTACGGTTCGTTCGGCACGCTGGGAATCATCACGTCGTTGGAGCTGTCGCTCGAACCGGTTCCGGCCGAGCGCACGGCGGCGATATTTGAATTGCGCGATGCACACGACGCGGCCAAGTTGTTGACCACATTGCGCGAGATGGAGTCGCCGCCGGAAACGGCCGTCTATTGGGGTGCAGCGGCCACGGATTTTATTCGTCGCGGGAACGATAATACGATTTCCGATAGCGCGGAAGTCACGTTGCTGGCGGAATGGAATTCGGCGGTTGAATGGCCGATGGAATGGTTGCGATTCGCGTCGCCGGTCACGGACAGTCAGGCGATCCAGGCCTTGTGGCAGGACGTGTTCCGCATGCCGCGCACGGCGGCGCGGCTCTGTCCGGCGCGGGTTGAAGCGCGGTTGCGCTTACCGGCGGCGGGCTTGGAAGAGGTCGAGCGGTTGGCGCGGGAGATGGGTCGCGATACGAACCTTACGATCGCGGTTTGGGGGACGGTGGAAGGCGGTTGGTTGCAAATTTGGGCGTTGCAGCCGGATGAAGAAGCGCGCACCCATCGTCGAGCCGAGGAAGCGGTCGGGCGGATTGTGCAGATGGCGACGGAACTCGGTGGAGCATCGGCTCCGCTGCCGCCGGGCGCGACGTATCCGCACCGCAACGGCGAGGCCGCGACGGCGCGTGACCTGGCGCATACCGTGCGGAGCCTGCTGTTGAAGCGGTGCGATCCGGGAACGGTTTACATTCCGACGAACGCATCGACTTAGCGCATCCGCTTGGGTTGAGATAAGAGTAGAGGCTGTCCCGCGCGGGGCAGCCTCTGTTTGTTGTGGATTGAATCAGTCGCTACCGCAGCAGCAGCGCCTTCACGGTCTTCGGCGCCGAATGGCTTGAGCCTTGGGGTACGGCCACGACATAGTACACGCCGCTGGCGACGCTGACGCCGCGATCATCGCGCCCGTCCCACTGCACCTGCGTCGGCGAGTCTTTCGCCAACACACCGCGCCAGATTAGACCCACGCGTCGGCCCAGCGTGTTGTACACGGCGACTTCCAGCGGCTGCGGCTTCTGTGCGATCAAACGAATCGTCGTCGTCGCATTGAACGGATTCGGAAACGGCAGATCGAGCGACCACTCATCGGGGTTCAGATGCAGCCGCTCGCGAATATCCGGCGCGGCCTGCGGCGGCTCCGTCAGCCATGGTGTCACATGAATTCCCACATCCACGGTATCTCCCAAGCCCTCAGGATTCTCAATCGGATGGTACGGTCCTGACGGATCGCCCCAATAGTTGTTCGTCATGTCGTAATTGCCGGTGTCCGGGTCGAGTTCATAGTCAACGGCAATGCCGCTGTTGCCCTCGAACCAGTTGTTCCGCACGATGCAGGGCGGGCCAACCCCGACCGATCGGAAGGCACTCCCGATATTGTAGTCGCCCACCCGCGTGTTGAACCAGAATTGATTCCGCTCAATCAGCACCGCGCAGCCCTGCTGGGCGAACGTCTGCGACAACTGTATGGCGCCGATTTGGCCCACGCAGTTCATGATCACATTGTCGCGAATCTCCGCGTTCGGCTCCGACATCCAGATCGCGGGAATACCGATGTTGCTAACGTTGCCATCGAACCAGTTACGCTCAAGGATCGACCGATGCGGATTTGTCAGGTTCCCGTTGTTGCTCAGTGAGATGCATGAGCCATCCGACAAATCCAGATCGAGGAATACATTGTCAGAGATGGTGTGGGCGAACAAGGTCGATCTAATCACCGTCGCATTGTTCGACAGGGCGTGAATCCGCTCAAAGCGATTGCCGATGATAGCGCCATGACTGCGATACAACTCAATCCCGATGTACTGATAGCCCGTGTAATCGTGAAAGCTGTTGTAGCGAAAACTCACGTAGCTCTCCCGCGCCCCAATCTCCGGATCAACGAGTTCCGGGCCGAGGTCCATGCAGCCGTAGTTGCTGTGAACATCATTCCAAATGAACTCCGCCGAATCGCCAATCTGACCATTGAAAAAGAAGTAGCCCACGCCGATCGCTCCGCAGTTGCCCGCAAGCTCGCAGTTCGTGATTCGGGCGACGGAACCTTCGGCATAGAATGCGCACTGCTGATCACTCTGGTTGCCGAAGATCATGCAATTGGCGATCACCGGATGAGAATCGATGATGTAGAGGCCGCCGCCCCAGCGCCGCAAGTCCTCGGGATTTGGCGGGCGCACGCCGTGGCCGCCGGTCAGTGTGAACCCGGAGACCAGCGTGGCGCGCGTGCTTCCTTGAACACAGCAGAGCACACAGGCCGTGTCATCCGCCGCGTAGGATGAGGCATCGACCACAGTCTGCGCGATGGCGGCGGGATCACCGCCGAACAAGTACTCGCTGGCTAACACGATATCGTGGGACGGAAGATTCAACTTTTCAAGATAGGTCCCGCGATGAACAAGAACGGTATCACCCATCTGTGACGCTGAGATGGCGGTGCTGATCGCACTATACTGGCCGGGCACGTCGAGAATCGTGGCCTGGCCGGACAACGTGACCCCCAATACGAGGATCCCGATTACGCAAGTCAGATTCCGTCGCATGAGCGACTCCTTTGATCAGGTCGAAAAGCGTTGGAGAGCGAGGCGGCGCGTGAAGATGCTATTCGCCCTGCGGCCCTTCCTGATTGCAAGTATCGTTCGTATTGTTGATCCGCCCGGTCACCGGACCGCAGCTTGCATTCGTGGTCCGGGTCTGCGTTGCGGACACGTAGTACTGCTGGCCGTTGGTTGCTGTCCATGAGCCGCGCACACAGCAACTGGATGTGCCCATCGGTGTGCCGCTCGGGCAGTCCACATGCTTCATCACATAGTTGTCACCCGAGTGCTTGGCTTCCGCCGACCTGCTGCTGCAATTGAATGTCGAAGACGGACCGATGACATACGCGGATGCTGAGGTTCCGCCGCTTGCCGTCACTGCGCTTGACGAGCAGGAATTCCAACCGCCACCGCCATAGCTCGTGGAACACGTCGTCTCCCAGCTCCACCCTGCCGCCGCCAAAACAAAAACGAGCGCGAGTGCGCTCGTCGTGATGAGAAGGTCCTTCTTCATGGAATGTCCTCCTGAGTTCAGCCGAATACGACCATTCAGTCCGATATGAACGCCGGTTGCCCGGCGGAATTTGCATGTCGTGCCGCCCCGCTCCCATCGGGCATCGCGTGCCGACAGGACATAACCTACTACACCGGAGGGGGATTGTCAAGGGGTGACGATCAGAAATATGAAATCGTTCACTTGAGCCGAATTCACCAAGCCGCCACCAACATAATCACAAATTCGATTCAACGCAAGAGGCCGCTCCGGAACCCCGAAGCGGCCTCTCAGCAAGCGGCGGAGGGGTCAGGCTTTGATTTGTTTCTTCAGCCATTCGAAGGTGACGCTCTTGGGGCGCTCGATCGGTTCGCCCCAGGCGCGGTTGACGACGAGTTGCGACGTCAATCCGAGCACTCGCGACACGCCGAACATCACGGTATAGTACGAGTACTGGGTGATGCCGTAATGGTGAATGAGCGAGCCGGAAATTGCGTCCACGTTCGGCCACGGGTCCTTGATCTTCTGAATGGTCTGGAGGATCTTGGGCACGACTTCGTACACTTGTACGGCGAGCTTGAAGACCGGAGCGTCCGGGCATTCCTTTTCGCCGAACTGACGGAAGGCGACGAAGCGGGGATCGGTGATGCGCAGCACGGCATGGCCGTAGCCCGGAATCACGCGTCCGGAATCGAGCGTGGCATGGGCGAACTTGTCCAATTCCGCATCAGACGGATTGCCCTTGAACTTTTCGATGGTGGAATTGAGCCACTGCAGACATTCTTGATTGGCCAATCCATGCAGCGGTCCGGCGAGACCGTTGAGGCCGGCCGAGACGGCGTAGTAGGCATCGGACAGCGCGGAGCCAACACAGTGCGTGGTGTGCGCGGAGACGTTACCGCTTTCGTGGTCGCTGTGCAGCACCATATAGAGGCGCATTAACCGGGCGAGCCCGCCGTTCGGATCGGGGAGTCCGAGCAGGTACGCGTAATTTGCCGCCCAGTCCAGATCGTGGCGCGGTTCGAGCCGCGCGCCGAGGTCATACTTCCAGCGATAAACGGCGGCGGCGAGTTGCGGCACCCAGGCGACCAGATTCAGGCTGTCCTCGAGCATCGCTTCCCAGAGTTCGTCCTTCTTGATGCCTTCGTCGTAGCGTTTGCGGAAGACGGATTCCCCTTCGAGGGCGAGAATCAACGTATTGAAGACGGCCATGGGATGCGCGATCTTGGGGAAGGACGCGAGCACTTCCCAGATGTACGCCGGCACTTTGGCGCGCGCCGTGAGATCGGCTTGCAAGTCTTTCAGCTCATCGGGGGAGGGTAATTCACCGGTCAGCAACAGCCAGTAGATTTCTTCGGGCAGTTTCCACGCCAGTTCGATGACGGGGAAATTCCGGATGATCATTCCGTGATCCGGTGGAACCGTTGAGGTATCGCACAGCAAGCTGTTGATACCGCGTTGTCCGCCGAGCAGTTGCCCGACGGTCACCTGACCGATGACCTGATCCCCGTGTGACTTACCGAATTCTTTGATTTCGTCGCGGTACTTGGGGTAGGAGCGGCGAAGTTTTGCGAGCAGGAGCGACATAGCAGATCGACCTTTCGTATGGACTTTGAGGGGAAGGGCGCGCGACGTGGCAGCACTGACGCTGCCAATCGTTGACAAGATGGTGAAATTGCGGCGGAAAATCAACTCGGCGTCTGAGCAGAGTCGCGCAATACGTTGTTTGACGAACGAGAACGGAACTTTTCGCGGAGGATAGTTCGGAAGCGCCAAAAGAACCATGCGATTCGGTGCAAGATGTCGATTTGTGAAAAAACTAACAAACAGAAAATTGTTCACGATACTACTTGACCATGTGGCAGCAAACTCATAAATTGACAAAAGCTATCCAATTTTGAATGGGCACTCCGAACTTGGCATAAACATCACATTTTTAAAAAGTTAGCAAGCAGTTTGGAGATGCGGGCAAAGGATTTTCAGAAATCGGATGGAGGTTTTTGCGAATGTTCAGCAGGATTGTTATTTTGGTGTCGGTGTTGGGGTTAGTCGAGACAAGTCTGGCCGATCGGCGCAACTTTGTCTGGACATACCAGTACCAGACGATGCCGGCGGAGGCGACGGAACTGGAGTTTTATCAGACGACCCGACTGAACGACGTCGATCGCTGGGAGTACCGGTTTGAGGTTGAGCACGGCCTAACGGACCGTTGGGATTTTTCGGTCTATCAGATATTTGCCCAGTTGGAGAATCAGGATCTGAAGTGGGATGCCGTCCAGTTTCGGACTCGCTACCGGATCGGAGAAGAGGGGCAGTATCCGCTGGACCCGCTACTCTATTTGGAGTACAATCGTCCGACGAGCAGCCATCGACCGAACAAATACGAGGTGAAACTGATTGCGGCGAAGACCGCCGCACCGTGGCTGATCGCGTTCAATCCGGTGTACGAGTTATTCGCCGGTCCGGATACGAAACATGAGCTTGGGCTTGACGCGGCAGCTTGCTACGAGTTTTCGCCGCGATTGAGCCTGGGCTTGGAATCGACGACGCGTGTGGAGTTTGAGGAGGGCGAGACGGTGACGGCGAGCTATGCGGGTCCGACGGTATCGATTGCGTCGGGGACATGGTGGTATTCGCTGGGCGGCGCGCTGCGCGTGAGCACCGACGGCGATGACGCTCGCGTGCGGTTTTTGATGGGGGTCGGACTCTGAGAGGTGCGCTGCTGCTGGCCTTGGCTCTCTTGTGCACGGGCTGTGCGAAGAGTGGTGGCGGCGTCCGGATGTCGGCGGGCGAACGTTTGTACCGCGCGAACTGCCGGTCGTGTCATTCGCTGCGCCGGCCGGAGTCGCATGCCGATAACGAATGGCCGCGGTTGGTCAAGCGGTACGGCGACAAGATCCACCTGACCGCGGCGGAACAGACCGAGATCATTCAATACCTCATGGATGCGAACTGAGATCGAATTGCGAATCGAGCACGCGTTGATCGATCGGATTGTACCGGGGGACGCGATTTGACGCGCGTCCCGCCGTTGCTGCTGCCCGGGCAATTGGATCTGTTTGCCGTCCCGTCAATTCCCGTTTCGGAAGTTGCTCTGCCGACGATTCCGGGTCGTCGCGCGCGTCACGAGCCGAAGGGGCATATCTACAATCTGGCGGTTCACTTTGGCGTCGTGAACCGGGTGATCTTCAAGGGGCAGCTGGAGGCACCGACCTTGCGCTGGTCACGGAACCGCTGGCGATACACGCTGGGCCTGTGCGACGTCAAGAAGCGCGTCATCACGCTGAATGTATCATTGGACGATGCGCGGGTGCCGGACCTGGTGGTGGCGGCGGTGCTGCATCACGAGATGTTGCACTTGTATTTCGGGATTTCGGAGGGTCCGAACGGTGGGCGGCGTTTTCACACTCCGCAGTTTCGCGCGGCGGAGCGCGCCTTTCCGGGCTACAGTGATTCCGAAAAATGGCTGGCGACCAATTGGCCGTTGCGCGGTCGTCCGGCCAAGAAGCCGCGCGAACAAGACGCGAGTTTCTTGAGTTATCTGAGTACGATGGATCCGTTCACTCTACCGCCCGTGCGTAAATTGCCGGATCGCGTAGAATCGACCAGGCTGGAATTTCCTGACCGTTGATCGTGGCGCCGACGGTGAATCCGATGGAACGGTCGAGGCTAAGCGAGACGGAGCAATAGTTGGTGAGGCTGAGATTGAGGGCGCGACGAACGATGGGCTCGCCGATGCCCTCGCCGTCGATCGTCGCATGGAATTCCAGGGTCCGCAGGACTTTCGGGGGCGCCGGGAAGCGCGTCGCGGACACGTCGATGATGAGCCGGCGAATTTCGTGACGGGCCTTTCGGATGATGTTTACGACGTCAATGGCGACGCAGCCGGCGCAAGCGGTGACTAGCAGTTGAACCGGGTCATTAGCGCCGCCCCCGCCGCCTGAAGATTCAGCGGTATCGATCGGGATCAGGTGGTTGGAATTCGCTTTCCCGATGAGCGTATTCCCTTCGAGGAATCGGACTTTGGCGGACGTTGGAACCACAGTAGGTTCTCCGGTGTAGAATAGTCAACCCGGGGTTGACTTGGAGTGAACTTGTGAAGCGGATTTTCAGTTTCTGTCTGATTTCGATACTGGCTTTCAGCGGCGGCTTGGCGCGGGCGGAGGACGCGGCCCCGGCCCTGCCGGTGCGCGCGGTCTTAAATCTGACGGCGATCGCGGCCGGTGGAAGCGCCGAGCTTGGCGTTCTATTTGATGTGCCGAAGGGGCACCATATTACGGACGTCGAATACGGACTGTTCTTTGTTGAGACTCCGGACACCTTTGGTTTGGATTTCGGGACGGCGGCGTTTCCCGCGGGAATCAAGTTTCACGACGAGCGCGCTTACCGCGGCAAGAATCTGGTGCGGATTCCTGTGCAGGCGGCGGCGGACGTGCCGGCGGCAATGTACAGTGTTCCGATCAAGATTGGTTACCAGATCTGTCAGGAGTTCGGTCAGGAGATTTGCTTCCTGCCGGAAGAGCGAGAGCTGACGCTGAACGTGAATGTCGTCGCGGCCGGGACGAAGGTGGACGAGGCGAACGCGGACGTATTTAAGTCCGCGGCCACGGCGAGTGAACCGGAGCGGAAGCTCAAACGTTCTTTAGAAGACCGTTTGATGGCGGCCCTGGAGCAGGGATCCTGGATGGCGTTCCTGATCGCGTTTATCGGCGGCGTGCTGGCGAGTTTCACGCCCTGCGTGTATCCGGTGATTCCCATTACGATCGGGTATATTGGCGGATCGAGCGGGGGCAAACCGTTGCGCGGACTGGGGCTGTCGGCGATCTTCGCACTGGGAATCGCCGTGGTTTACAGTTCGCTGGGGCTATTTGCAGCGGCGACGGGGAGTATTTTCGGATCCATCTCCGGCTCACCGCTGGTCAATGTGGTAATCGCGCTTGTATTCGGCCTGATGGGTGTGAGCATGCTGGGTGTGTTCGACATTGCGCTGCCCTCGGCGCTTCAGACGGCGCTCAGCGGGGGGTCGAGCCGGCGCGGATTATTTGGTCCGCTGCTGCTGGGAATGGCCTCGGGGCTGGTGATGGCGCCGTGCGTGGGGCCGATCATCGTGGCGCTGTTGGCGTGGGTGGCGAAGACGGGTAATCTGTTTTACGGATGGGCGCTGCTATTTGTGTTTTCATTCGGACTTGGGTTATTGTTCCTCGTAATTGGCACATTCTCCGGCGCGATTCAGGCGTTACCGCGCGCGGGTGCGTGGATGGAAGCGGTGAAGAAGGGGTTCGGCTGGATCCTGCTGGCGGGAGCGCTGTACATGCTGCGGTTCGTGGTGCCGGAACCGTATTACACGCTGGCGTGGGCGGTGCTGCTGGTGATTGCATCCGTTTTCCTTGGCGCGTTCGATTCGCTCACGACGGATTCGACTTCCGGGCGACGACTGGGGAAGGCGGTCGCGTTGCTGATCTTCCTCGTGGGCGCGATTTCGATGTTCAAGGCGCTGGGGCCGCGGAGCGGCGTAGTCGAGACCGGCGGGACGGAGGTCACATGGCTGGTCAATGAGGAAGAGCAGGCACTGGCGCAGGCGCAGACGGAGAGCAAACCGTTGCTGATAGACGTTTACGCGGATTGGTGCGCGGCCTGCGTGGAGCTTGACGAGCGGACCTATATCGTGCCCGACGTGGTGGCGCGGGTGGACGGATTCGTGCGGTTGAAACTCGATTTCACGAAGGAGACCGAGTGGGTGAAGGAGATGAAGGCGAAATACAAAATCACCGGGATGCCCACGGTGATTCTTTACGATGCAACGGGCGATGAAGTTACGCGGTTTACCGGGTTCAAGCCGGCGCGCGATTTTCTTTCGCTGCTGGACGAACACAATCTTTAGAGGAGCGGAGTAAGGTGTCCAATCTGTTACCGGTGACCGACGCGAATTTTGCGGAGACGATATTGAAGGCGGATCGACTGGCCGTGCTGGACTTTGGGGCGGAGTGGTGTCAACCGTGCAAGAAGATCCACGCGATGCTCGAGGAGCTGGCGCCGACCTGGAAGGACCGGGTTGTGATCGGCGAAATCGACATTTCATCGAGTCCCGAGACGCCGCGCAAGTACGGCGTGCTGAACATCCCGCAGGTGCTGTTTTTCAAGAACGGTCAGTTAGTGGAGACGGTGACCGGAGTATTGCCGAAGGCGAAGCTTGAGGAGAAGCTGCGGAATCACTCGGCATAATCGCGCATCGCGAACCGGATTATTTCTTCTTAACCGCGGTTTTGGCTGCGGTTTTGCTTTTCGGATTCTCCGCTTCGACGGGCGGCGGCGCGGGCTCCGGACCGGATCCGCCGAGCGCGGCGAGCTTGGTCCGCATGTCGTCGAGTTTTTCCTGGATGCGGGCGCGATCCTTGTCCGCATTTCGCGCGATTTGGCCGGCGTGCCCGGCGCGCAGGAACGCACCGCGGTTGAGCGTGTACTGCGTCTGCGTCAGCTCTTTTTCCATGATTTGGATTTTCAACTTGAGATCGCGGATTTTTTTCTCGGTCCCATCATCCATTTGCGGAATCTCCACGGTAGGGGCTGACGCCCGATTGGTCACAGTAGAATTGAATCAGCGGACGTTGCACGGGCGGAGTATCGGCAACGGAAATTGCGCGTTCGCAGCGCAGCAGTGTCGCCGAGACGTCGTGCTCACCGCTCCAGAGTATGGTGGCGATGCGCTCGCCACGGTTGACATAGTCGCCGCGCTGGTGATCGAAGACGATGCCCGCGGTGTGGTCCACGGGATCGCCGGCGGCAGCGCGTCCGGCTCCGAGGTCCACGAGTGCGAGGCCGATTTCGCGGGGCGCGATTTCGGAAAGGTATCCGCTTCGCGCGGCCCGCAATTCGTGGGAATGAGCGGCGCGAACCCGTTCGTCGTAATGGTCGATCACGTCGGCGGCGGCACCCTGCTCCGCGGCAATGGCCTTGAACTTTTCGTAGCCGGCGCCGCTGGCCAACGTGCGGTCAAAGAGAGCGGTCGCGGCCCGTCGGTCAGCCGCTCTACCGCCGAGCAGGATCATCGCGGAACCGAGCGCGCGGCAGACCGTGAGCAGTCGTTGATCGCCGGTGCCGGTTCGCAGCAAATCGAGACTTTCGCGGACTTCGGGAGCGTTTCCGCAGGCGCGCCCGAGCGGTTGCTCCATGTCCGTTCCGAAGACTACCGTAGTGACCTGTTCGTCGCGTGACCAGGTGACCAGCGTCTTCGCGAGACTTTCCGCGGCTTCGCGCGACGGCAGAAACCCGCCGGAGCCGATCTTGACATCCATCACGAGTGCGTTCGTTCCCTCCGCGATCTTTTTGGAAAGAATGCTGGCGGCAATCAGCGGCGGAATGGCGACGGTGGACGTGACATCGCGCAGGGCGTAGAGCTTGCGGTCCGCGGGCACGAGTTCGTCGGTTTGCGCACCGAACGCGCCTCCGGTGGCGCGGATGACGCGCCGGAACTCGGCATCGTCGAGTCGCACGCGAAAGCCGGGAATGCTCTCGAGTTTGTCGAGTGTTCCACCGGTGTGGCCGAGCGCGCGGCCGGAAATCATGGGGACCGGAACTCCGGCCGCGGCGACGACGGGAGCCACGATCAGGGAGGTCTTGTCGCCGACGCCGCCGGTGGAATGCTTGTCCACTTTGACGCCGGGAACGGAGCTCAGATCGAGGCGCACACCGGACGCGACCATCGCGCGCAGAAACGCGCGGCCCTCGCGGTCAGTCAGGCCGCGAAAGTAGGTCGCCATCAGTAACGCGGCCATCTGGTAGTCGGGCAGCTTGCCGACAGCAAAGCGGCTGATCAGATGTCCGATCTGCGCGTCGGTGAGTTCTTCACCGCGCTGCTTAGCCGCGATCAATTCGACGATCAGCATGCGGGGTCAGCGAGCCTGCGTTGGGATGCGCATTCCATCATGGATAACGGCGTCCTTTTCGACGATAACCAGGCCGTCGCGCACGCAATACCCATCGCCGTCCATGTCCGCGGCTCCGGCGCCGGGGTCGATGGTGACGCCGTAGCCGATGCGCGCGTTTTTGTCCACGATGGCGCGGCGAATGGTGCTGTCGCCGCCGATGCCGACATCCGGTCGCCCGCTTTCACGATTGACGTTCAGCGTTTCGGGGGATTCGTAGTAGTCGGCGCCGACGAGGATGCTGTCGGACACCGTGACGCCGCTGCGAATGATCGCGCGCGCGCCGATGATCGAATGCTCGAGGGTCACGCGATCGGCGTGCGCGCCTCCGCAAACCAGGGTTCGCTTGACCTGTGCGTCATGGAGTCGCGCGCCGGGCAGGAAGCGCGGGCGAGTGAACAGGCGCATTTGGGAATCATACAACTCGTAGCGCGGGTGCTCATCGGTCAACGCGAGATTAGCGTCGTAGTACGACTGGATCGTCCCGATGTCCTCCCAGTAGCCGGAGAACGGGTACGCATAGACGCGTCGGTGATGGATCGCGCGCGGAATCACATGCTTGCCGAAATCGGAGCCGCCCTCGTGTTGCAGCAGGTCTTCCATGGCATCGAAGCGAATGATGTAGATGCCCATGGACGCGAGATAGACCGGGCCGGCGGAGCGGCCGCCGTCCCCGGGACTCATGGCCGGACCGAGTTCCCATCCGCGAAAGGCCTCGCGTGACGAAGGTTTTTCCATGAATTCGACGACGCGGCCTTCGCTGTTCATCTTGAGGATCCCGAATCGCTGCGCCTGTTCGGCGGTGACCGGGACGGCGGCGATGGTCACATCCGCGCGCGCCTGACGATGCAGGGCCAGCATGACGCGGTAGTCCATCCGGTAGATGTGATCGCCGGAGAGAATCAGCGCGTCCGTGGCCTGCGTCGGTCGTAAGTGGCGCAGGTTCTTGCGAACGGCATCAGCGGTGCCCTGAAACCAGTCGGTGCTGTCGAGCGTTTGCTCGGCGGCCAGCACGGTAACATAGCCCTCGCGAAACGCGTCGAAGTTGTAGGTGAGCGCGACGTGGCGGTTGAGCGAAGCCGAGTTGAACTGCGTCACGACGAAGATGCGATAGACACCCGAGTTCAGGCAATTGGACACGGGGATGTCGATCAGGCGATACATGCCGCCGAACGGCACGGCGGGTTTGGAGCGATGTTTGGTCAGCGGGTGCAGACGGGTGCCGCGTCCGCCGCCGAGAATAATGGCTACGGTTTGATCCATAAATTCGGGAGTTACCGGGGAGCGGAATTGAGCAGGTCGATGAGTGTGTTGACAAGCCGCAGAGCTTCGGGCTCGGTGCGGGCCTCGGCGAAAATGCGAACGATCGGTTCGGTGTTCGAGGCGCGAATCTGCGCCCAGCTGCCCGGCAACGTCCACTTCATCCCGTCCAGCGTACCGGGTTCGCCGAACGGCGAGTGTGCGTGCACGTGGGCGAGCGCGGAGCGCAACCGCGCGAGATCGGAGAATTCCTGCTTACGTTTGACCATCGCGTAAGCTGGAAGCGAGGCGAAATAATCAGAAGCCGGGCGTCCGGCATCGAGGAGCGCTTGCAGCGTGAGGGCGACGCCGACGGCGCTGTCGCGCGCGTTATGCACGGCGGGATACATTACGCCGCCATTGCCTTCGCCGCCAATCACCGCATGGTTCGCCAGAATTCCTCGCGAGACGTGGGCCTCGCCGACCATGGTTTCGCCGCACGCTGCGCCGTACTTCGCGGCGATGTCGTGTACGGCGCGGGACGTGGAGCAGTTGACGACGACCGGTCCCGATTCATATCGCAGAACAGTATCGACGGCGCAGGCGAGGGTCAGCTCTTCACCGGCCGGCCGGCCGTTTTCAAGAATCAGCGCGAGCCGGTCGGCATCGGGATCGACGACGAAGCCGATTTCCACGCGAGCCTCGTGCATTTCGCGGCCCACTTCCCGTAAGTTCTCGGTTGTCGGCTCCGGATTGCGCGGGAACCGGCCGGATGGCTCGACGTGAAAGCCGACGACATCACATCCCAATTCCGCGCAGAGCAGCGCGAGCATTTCGCCGCCGGCCCCGTTGACCGCGTCAATCCCGACGCGGAACCGGCGCGCGACGATTCGTTCGCGTGCGAGAAAGGGAATGCGCAGCGCGGCATCGACGTGACGGCGCACGGCCTGCTCGTCCTTTTCGTAGGTTCCGATCTCGCCCGCGCGGACTCCGAACGCGGTCTTCGACTCGACCGACTTTCGCAATTCGCCACCCTCCCGCTCGTCGAGGAAGAAGCCGTCGCCGTTGAAGAACTTAAGCGCGTTCCACTCCAGGGGATTATGACTGGCCGTGATCGCGATGCCGCCGCGCGCGTGATGGTGTTCGACGGCGAGCTGGATCGTGGGTGTCGAGACGATGCCGAGATCGATGATGCGGCAACCGGAATTGGCCAGCCCCGCGAACGTGGCGGCGCGCATCATGACTTTGGAGACGCGACTGTCTCCGCCGACGACCACCGGACCCGGCCGGCGGGCACTTCCGAAGGCTTCCGCCCAGCGCAACGCGATCTCGGCGGTGAGGGAATCGCCGACGATGCCGCGAATCCCCGCCACGGAGACCATGAGCGGAGATTCACTCACCATTTCCCCGGCCAATTCGTTCCGATATGATCGGCGAGCGCTTCGAGGAACTTGCGGTCGTCGTCGGCGTACGCGCCGACTTCCCGGCCATCGATGTCGATCTCGCCGATGAGCTTGCCCTTGGCGCGAATCGGCGTGACGATTTCGGAGCGCGTCTCGGTGAAACAAGCGAGGTAACGCGGGTCCGTCTGCACGTCATCGACGATGATGGTCTTGTTTTCGCGGACCGCGGCGCCGCAGACGCCTTCGCCGACGGGAATCGTGGTATGTTCGGTGGCGTCCCGCCCGGACCAGGGACCGAGCACGAGTTTGTCGCCTTTCAGCCAGTAGATGCCGACCCAATCGTAGCGCGAGTCGATCTCGCGCAGACAGGCGCAGATGCTCTGGCACTCTTCGCGGAAATCGTCGCCCTCGACGCCCTCGAGGAATTCAGTTAGAGTTATCATCGTGGGTTCTCGTGTGATTCACACCATTCCAGAAACTGTTCGGCCGGCCAAGTGGAGGGGCAATCGCGCGCGGTGAGCGGACCTTTGGCGGCGACGTCCACGCCGTAGCGAATATCCAATAGCCCCTCGATGCGATGCGCATCGGGATTGATGGGCAGGGGTACACCGGCGGCGGTCGCGGCGGCAATCCAGCGCCAATCGAGATCGAGTCGATAGGGGTTAGCATTCAGCTCGATTGCCTTGCCGTATCGCGCGGCGTGCTCGATGAGCCGTGGGGGATCAACCGGGTATCCGGGGCGTTCGAGCAGCAGCCGGCCCGTGGGATGACCGAGCACGTCCACGTGCGGATTCTCCAGCGCGCGGCAGAGACGCGTGGTCGCGTCATCTTCCGTCATGTTGAAACCGGAGTGAATGGACGCGACGACGAAATCGAACCCGGCGAGCAATTCGTCATCGAAGTCGAGCCTCCCGTCGGCGAGGATGTCGCACTCGGTGCCCTTGAGGATGCGAAACGGAGCGAACTCGCGATTCAGGTTGTCGATCTCGCGCCACTGAGCTCGCACGCGATCCGGTGCGAGGCCGTTGGCATAAGCCGCGGCTTTCGAATGATCGGCGATGCCGAGAAATGAATAGCCTCCGGCGCTCATGGCTTCGGCGAGCTCGCGCAGCGTGTGGTGACCGTCCGAGTAAGTCGAGTGGCAGTGCAGAATGCCGCGAAAGTCGGCGAGCTGGACAGGTTGCGGGAAGCTGAACGAGCCGCGGGAAACCAGCGTGCCTTCGTCTTCGCGGAGCGCGGCGGGGACCGGTTCGAGTCCTAATGCCAGATAGATGTCCGCGTCAGTTTCAACGTGCACAGGAGCGCCGTCGGCTCGGGTGAGCCGGTCGGCCTCGAGCTTGAAACCACGTCGCTGCGCGAGTTCTCTGAGCGCGCGGTAGTGCGGCTTTGAGCCGGTGCAGAGCAGCGTCCGCGCGGCGATTTGCTCCGGCGGGATGACGGACAACTCGATTTCGAAGCCCTGCGGACCGACGCCTTGCCACAGTTCATTGTCGGTCGAACTCCAGTTGACCGAATCCAGCGAGCGCAGCGAATTCCGCACAGTGGCAAGTTCGGCGCTCGCGGCGACAACAATGGTATCGAGATCGCCGATGGTCTCCATGCCGCGCGCGAGACTGCCGCCGAAGATGACGTCTCGAACTTCCGGGATGGCGACGATCGCGGATCGCAGTTGTTCGGCGAGGTTCAGTGCGTGATGGCGCAAGTGCCTTCCGGCGGCGGAGCGCAGAAAGGCGACGCTCTGCAGATACTTGTCGGCGGTCTTCGCGCCGAAGCCCGCCAGTCTCTGCAACCGGCCCTCGTGGATCGCGCGTTCGAGGGCACCCAGATCAACGATGTTCGCGTCTTTCCAGAGCGCGCGGGCTTTCTTCGGACCGAGGCCATCCACGCGCAAGAGGTCAAAGACACCGGAGGGAACTCGCTGCTCCGCTCGGGCGAGATCGCCGAAGGTCCCGGACTCCTGCAGTTCGCGGATGGCGGCTGCGACCGCCTTACCGACGCCTTTGACCGTTTCCAGCCTACCGCTCGAGCTCAGCTCGTCAAGCGATTCGGTCTGTGCTTCGAGGCTACGCGCCGCGTTGACGAAGGCTCGCGCGCGAAACGGATCTTCGTCGAGCAAGTCGAGACAGAGCGCATATCGCTCGAGGCGGGCCGCGGCGTCCTGTCGGGTCATGACTTACTTGAACAACCAGATGAAATCGCGCATCAGCGCCGGGAGGTCGTCGGGTTTGCGTGCCGTGACCAGATTCTCGTCAACGACGACCTCTTCGTCCACCCAGGTCGCGCCGGCGTTGAGCATGTCGTCTTTGATAGCGGCGTAGCTCGTGACTCTGCGACCGCGCAGAATGCCGGCGGAGCACAAGACCCAACCGCCGTGGCAGATACAGGCGATCGGCTTGCGCAGCTCGTTCAGGTGCCGCACGAGCTGCAGCACGGATGCTGACATGCGCAATTTGTCGGGCGCCCAGCCGCCGGGAATGACGAGGCCGTCGAGTTCGCGGGTGTCGAGTTGTTCGATGTGCGCTTCCGCCTTGGCCGGATAGCCGTACTTCCCTTTGTACTCGGTTTGGGTACCCGTTCCGATCAGCATGACGCGCGCGCCGTCTTCGCGCAGACGGTAGTACGGGTACCAGACTTCGAGGTCCTGGTAATCCTGCTCGATGAGCACGCCGATCGTCTTGCCTTGCAGTTTCACTTTGCCTCCCTCGCGATGATCCTGCGAAATAGTTCCGGCGCATTCATGACGAACACGCCGCCAATGACCAAGATACCGCCGATGATGAGCGAGCCGCGAATGACTTCGCCCAGAATAACCGTGGAGAGCGCAGTCGTCACCACGGGTTGCGGCGACGTGGCGATGGCAACCTGTGAGGGGTCGATGCGTTTCAGCAGGGTGAACCAGACGGCGTAGGCGACGCCGGTCAACAGGATCCCGGCATAGAGCGCGCCGGACCAGCCGATCCAGGTCAGCCGCGAGTAGTCCTGCATGGCGGCCGGAACTCCGAGAAAGGGCAGACCCATCAGGCTGCCGAGAATCAGACACATCGTGGTGGCCTGCGTGGCGCCGTATCTATGGACCAGCGGTTTCGCCAGCACCGTGTAGCTGGCCCAGCCCATGACCGCCGCAAGGACGATCAGATCACCGGCGAAATTCTCGGTGCCGAGAATCTGCGTATGCTGGCCGGAGATCACAATGGTGACTCCGGAGACGGCCATGATGATGGCCGCGATGCGCGACTTGCGCAGGTGTTCCCGGCCCAACATTACTGAGAGCAACACAGTGAAGACCACGGTGCAGCCGTAGAGCAGGGCGGCATGCGACGGTACCGTGAACTGCATGCCATAGATATAGCCGACTTGATTGATCGGGACGGCCAGCAAGGCTAATCCGCCGATTTTCCACCAATCCCCGCGATCCACCGGCTGCCAGGACTTGAACGTCAACATGAAAGCAACGAGGGCGATCAGACCGAACAGCAGCCGCCAGAAGCCGAGCGCCATCGGCGTGAACTCGCTCAGGGCAAGCTTGGTCATGATGAAGCCGCCGGAGGCAATGAAGACGTGCGTGGCCATCAGTCCATAGACGGTCAGTCGCGAACGGAAGTGCGTGCTGATAAGTGGAGTGTGTGAAGACGATCCGATTGGACGGAAGGCCGTAGAGTCGCACGGGCTTGTGGCCCGGATGATTTCGCCGCGGCACCCGTCCCCGGGCGCCCGGTATCTGGGAAGGAACTTACAAATTTGAAAAAGAGTCGGGCGCGAATTGCGCTGCTTCCGGCGGGGTGAGGGCACCCCGCTCGGCGGATTGTAGTTTGAGCAGCACGCCCGCACGCGAGTGCGCCCGGAGATGCTTTTGGCGTTCCGGCGGGGTGAGGGCACCCCGCTCGGCGAATAACGCGGGACACAGTGCCTGCTCGGCGACTGTATTTTTTCCGCAGTTCTTAATCGATCCCGAAGATGTCGAGCACGGCGCGGGTGTCGCTTAGATCGTCGATCACGACATCGCCTTCCGCGGCGCGAAGTTGATCCGCGGAGAACGCACCGCCGGTGGCGACGCCGAGCGTTCGCGCTCCGATGGCTCTCCCGCCCTCGATGTCGTAGATGGTGTCGCCGATGACCCAGGTGTTGTTGAGGTCAAAGTTGCGGGCATAGTGGACGCAGGAGTTGGCGACGGCATCGCGCATGATCTCTGTGCGGACTTCGTGCCGGTCACCAAATCCGCCGACGGGGAAGTAGCGATTCAAATCGAAATGCCCGATCTTCAACCGCGCACCGTCCTCCATATTGCCCGTACCGAGCGCGAGCGCGGGCTGATCGCTCGACGCGGCGAGCGCAGACAGCAACTCCGGGACCCCCGGGAGCAGCCGTTTGCGCTCGCTGGCGGCGATGCAAGCCGGAAGTTCTCGTAAGTAGTGGGGTCGGAACTCCTGATAAGCGACGTTCCAAGTCTCGCCGAGGCCGCTGGCGGCGAAGCAGTCGCGGAAGATCATCGGATCGGTCCGGCCGTGCATGGGGATGTCGCTGATCTGAGCGGGAGTTCCGAACGCCGCGCGGAAGGCCGCGTCGAAAGCGCGCCGGGTCGCGCCGTCCAGGTGCGTCAGCGTACCGTCAATATCGAAAATGAGTAGTTTCACGCGGATAGACTAAATTCATGGCAGCCACGGTCTCACCGTAATCTACAGTATCCGGCGGAGAAAATCAAGCAATAGCTTGACTTTTCAAGACGGATGCACTATCTTGGCGGACAATGGAATTGGCGGTCGTCGCCGCCTGCATCGCCCGAGTACCGGAAAACCTCGGGCAATCTTCAACAAAACCGGAAACATGCTAAGAATTCTACTGGCGGTGTGCCTGCCGTGCGTGCTGTTCGCACAAGACAAGAACCTGTTTGTGAACCTTCAGCTTCATCGCGATATTCACCGTGAGGTCTATACCTCGACGGTGGAGATTTTCGAGCTGGACCGTTACGGAACGACGTTTTTCTTCACGGATAGCGACTTTGGCCCCGCGGGCGAGCAGAGCAGCTATTTTGAGATATCGCGGAGCCACGCCATGCTACGGCGGTCGTTCGGAGTGCTGAGCGCATCGCTGCAATTCAATGACGGTACGTTAGCCGGCGACGGTTTTGCTGCAGACGGAACACAGATCAAGCAAATTCCGCGGACATGGTTAGGCGGCGCGTCGCTGTCAGAGCTGAAATGGGGTCCGGCGGTTTTCGAGCTGCAAGCCCTGTGGCGGCAGGAGTTCGCCGCGGATCCTGGTTGGCAGTTGACCGCTGTGTGGTTCAGTCCGATTCCGCGCACGCGCCTGGAGTTGCTGGGCTACGTGGATTGGAACTCGAATGAGACGAATGACGAGCCGACTTCCGTGCAGGCGGAGCCGCAGCTGCAATATCACCGGGGACACTGGGCGCTGGGCAGCGAACTCGAGATTTCGCGGAATTTCGCCGGTGCATATACGACCGACAACGGGTATTCGAACCGGACTTGGTACACGCATCCGACGCTGTTTCTGAAGGTCGATTTCTGAGCGGCGACTTTCCGCCGGATCGTGCGCTGGCGCCGTCGTGCCTGACGGTGCCGATTTCGCTCGGGTACGGCGTGGCTGCCGGGCTGCACGGGCGCTGGCGGGCGGCGCGACAACGGGCGGTCCCGGTGCCGGTGATTTCCGTGGGCAACCTCAGCGTCGGCGGCACGGGGAAGACACCCTGCGTGATTGCGCTGGCGAAATTACTGTGCGAAATGCGGCCTGAACTCGCCCGGGTGAACGCGATCGGAATTCTCTCGCGGGGCTATGGCCGGGGATCGACCGGTCGCATGGTCGTCGAGGTTTCGAGCACGTACGACGCCGTTGGTGACGAGCCGCTTTTGATCAAGCGGTGCGTGCCGCAGGCCGCGGTGATCGTTGACGCCGACCGGGTGGCATCGGCTCGCTATGCGCACGGCATCGGCTGCCGGATTCTGCTGCTCGACGACGGGTTTCAGTATCGGCAACTTGCGCGCGATCTCGATATCGTAATGGTTGACGGGGCGGCGCCGCTGGGGAATGGCTGTCTCTTGCCGGCCGGGCCGTTGCGGGAAGCCGCCAGCTCGCTGAAGCGTGCGACGATCATGATCGGGGTCGGGAACAGAGTTGACCCGGCGCAACAGCTGGCGGCGAAGTATGGCCCTCGATTTTCAAACGCGCAAGTAGTTATGAATCTCCCGGAGTCCTTGCAGGCCCCCGGGACGCGGGTTTTTGCGTTCTGCGGGATCGCCCGGCCCCGCCGTTTCGAGGAGTCGTTGGCGGCAGCGGGTCTGGCAGTGACGGGAGTTCGGTATTTCGCGGATCACCATGTTTTCTCGGCAGCGGAGCTTTCAGAAATCCAATCTGAAGCCGGTCAGTCCGGGGCATCGGCCGTGGTCACTACCGCGAAGGACCGTTTGCGTGTCAGCAATTGGAAACCTATGTTAAATCTTGAAACGATAGAAATAGTCATGAATTTCACAGAATCTGGCGAATTGATGTCGCTTTTGGATCCAATTGTAGCGCGAATGGTAGAATAAGAGTGGTCGCGTCCTTCCCGCACAGATTCGGCCGTCTCTCCTCGGGTAGCGTGTTTTCACGGTTGGTCATGACCTCTCTTCAGTCGATTCTGTTTCTAATGAATTTACAGGGGTTTGGTGGCGGCGGGGGGCTTGACATTCGTTTCAGGTTTCGTATATTCTAAGGATGAGTTTCGACAACGGAATTCGGGGCATAGGAGCACGTAGCCGCTAAGCCTGGCCTCTTGGGGCAGATACGGGGCTCATAGCTCAGCGGTTAGAGCAGCGGACTCATAATCCGTCGGTCCCAGGTTCGAATCCTGGTGGGCCCACTGAAACACACAGTAGCATCTGAAGATCGGATGGAGCGGTTGTTCATTGTCGACGCGACGAACCAGTTTGCGGCTGACCAGTCTGAATCAAGGCGGGCGTGGGGTTTCAGGTGTGCGGGACATTTCCTCACACCTTTTTTTGTGGAATTGGGTTACAAACCAACGTGGTGAGGTAAAGTGACGACGCAAGCCAATGTAGAAGCGAAGGCGCGCGAGGCGGTGAAGTTGCTCTCGGAGCTTCAAGAGCTGGACGACGAGTTGCGGGAGATCGAGCTGGAGCGGGGCGACTTGCCCGAAGAGGTCGTGAAGCTATCGGCGGAGATCGAGGGCCTGGAGCTGTTCATCTCACAGCGGCAGTCGGAACTCTCGGCTTCGGCGGCGGAGTTGACGACCCGCACGCAAACGCTTGCGGAGGCAAAGGATAAGCAGTCGAAGTATCAACAACAGCTCTACGCGGTCAAGACGTCGCGAGAATACGATGCGATCACGGCGGAGGCGAATTTCGTGAAGCAGGAGATTACGACCTGCGAGCACGCGATCGATCGTGAGACCCGTCGTCAGAACGATTTAGGCCGGGCAATTGAAGAGCGCTCGGCGCAGCTTGAGAGTGTGCGGCAGGCCGAGCGCGACAAGAAGTCTGAGCTGGAATCCAAGCTGGCGGAGACCGCGGGCGATGAGAACGCCTTGCTGGAGCGTCGGCGCGGTGTGGTGGCCCGCTTGCACGGTCCGCTCTACGCGCACTACGAGCGGATTCGCGTGAACAAGGACGGTCGCGGTGTGGCGCGGTTGTTGGACGGTGCGTGCGGGGGCTGTTTTGCGATGATACCGCCGCAGATTCAGCAGAATGTGCGGTTGATGAACGACATAGTGATGTGCGAGACTTGCGGTCGCTACCTGGCCCCGTAGCGGATGGTCCGGGTTGTGGACGGATCCCGTGCCGAGTGGGTCGGTGTGGTTCGCGAACTTTTCGTCGAGTACGCGCGCTGGATCGGCATTGATCTTGAGTTTCAGCAATTCGCGGCCGAGCTGGCCGCACTACCCGGAGACTATTCGCCTCCGGGAGGCCGCCTGAACCTCGCGCTGGCCGACGACGAGGTCGCCGGTTGCATTGCCTTGCGGGAGTTTGCTCCCCGCATTTGTGAGATGAAACGCCTGTACGTGCGCGACGCATTTCGCGGCCAGGGCATCGGACGCACGTTGGTACTCGGGCTCATCGAGGAGGCCCGGAGCATCGGCTACACCGGCATGCGCCTCGACACGCTGCCGATGATGGGAGCGGCGATCAATCTTTATCGAGCGTTGGGGTTTCGCGAGATCGACCCGTATCGCTTCAACCCGGTGACCGGCGCGCTGTACATGGAACTGAATCTGTGAGCGACTTAATCGCGTACATCGATGGCGGCGCGCGCGGAAATCCGGGTCCGGCGGCGATCGGGGTGATCGTGCGTGATGAGGCGGGCCAGGTGCTTTACTCCGCGGGCAAGACCATCGGCAAGGGCACCAACAACGAAGCGGAGTATCGCGCGTTGATTCATCTGCTGGAGATGGCCGCGATCGATCCGACGTTGCGGGCGAGCAAAGCGGAGTCGCTGCGGATTCACTGCGACAGTCAATTGATCGTGATGCAGGTGCTGGGGAAATGGAAGATCAAGGAGCCGCGCCTGAAGGAGTTGAACGATCAGGTTCACGCACTGAAGAAGAAGGTTCCGTTTCAATTGCGCATCAAGCATGTCCCGCGCGAAGCGAATCGCGATGCGGACCGCTTAGTGAATTCGGCGCTGGACGGCGCCGGGGCGGCGGTTTCCGGCGCCGCTGACGGGGAGTCGTTTTGATCGCGCGCGTTGTCACGCTGGCGATGCTGTCGGTATGGTTTGCCGGCTGTGAATCGCAGGGGCTGGTGCTGTTACGGCAGGCGGACCGGGCGGTGGATGGCGGTGACTTTGACGGTGCGCTGCTGAACGTGCAGACGTTTTTGAAACGCTATCCCGCAAGTCCGGACACGAACCAGGCGCGCGAGATTCAGCAGCGTGCGGGCGTGGGCAAGCGCACGGAAACGACCGACGAGATTAAGGAGCAGCTCAAGGCGGGGGAATACGAGATCGCGCGCGGCATGCTGGACGAAGTGCGCGCCTTGGATTTCTTGCCGGGGAACGAGCGGGTGGTGATGAATCTGGATTCACTGATGCGGCAGGTTGAGCGGCAATTGCTCGCGCTGGAGCAGACGAACGAGCGCATGTCGGCGCAGTTTGACTCGCTGTCGGTGCCGCCTCCTCCGGGATTGACGCCCGTGCAGCCGGTGCCACATGTCCCGACGTCGGCAGAGATTGATTCGCTCGTGAACGAATCGATTCGCGCGGCGCTGCGGGCGATACCGCCGGTGCCGAAGACGCGCAAGTAGCAGGATTCCGGCAGGGACCCAGTCCCTGCTCGGCGAGCGTGATCATTATTCCGGCAGGGTCAGGAGACCCTGCACGGGGTGAACGATAGATTTCTCTTCCGAGTTCGCCGGACGGTCGCGGGATCGGGATTCCGGCAGGGACGCAGTCCCTGCTCGGCGAACGACTCGAGGAAAGTCCGAACTCCACAGGGCAGAGCGCCGGCTAACGGCCGGGTGCGGTGACGCAACGGAAAGTGCAACAGAAAGCAAACCGCCGGGAAGAAAACTTGAAACTTCAAACTTGAAACTTGATGTTGCTAATTCGGGATTCAAGTTTCACGTTTCAAATTTGAAGTTTTCTTTTCGGTAAGGGTGAAATGGTGCGGTAAGAGCGCACCGCGCGGGTGGTAACATCCGTGGCAAGGCAAACCCCGTTCGGAGCAAGGCCAAGTAAGCCGTGAGTCCCTTCGGCCCGGAGGGCGCAAGACGCGGCGGGTAGGCCGCAACGAGCCGTTCGAGTAATCGGCGGCCCAGACAGATGACCGTCGCTTCTGAATCCGGCAGGGACACCGTCCCTGCTCGGCGAGGGAGCACAGAATTCGGCTTACAGGCGAAGTGGGAAGAGACTTGTGAAAGGTGAATTGTGAAACCGGTCCCGGTTTGTCCGGGCTGGCGGTGATGATGGCAGGTGATTTCGGTATCCATTCCTTCCAATATGACGGTTGCAGTACCCCCCGCAGCGCCTCAGCAGCCTCGCAGTGAGTTCAACGACGTGAACGACCTCCAGAATTTCTTCACGCCGTCGTCGATCGCGGTGATTGGCGCGAGCCGGACGCCGGGCGCGATTGGCCGCGAGATGTTGCGCAAGTTGGTGGACTTCGGGTTCAACGGCGCGGTGTATCCGGTCAATCCGAAGGCGCGCTTCGTGCAATCGATGAAGTGCTATCGGAGTGTGCTCGAGATTCCGGATCCGGTGGATCTGGCGATTATCTGCGTACCGAAGCAGCTGGCGTTGCAGGCCGTTGAGGATTGTGGCCGCAAGGAAGTCAAGTCGATCATTATGATCACGGCCGGGTTCGGCGAAACGGGGGCGACGGGTGCCGAGCTCGAGCAGCGTGTATTTGAGCGGGTTCGCTCCCATGGGATGCGCATGATCGGCCCGAATTGCATGGGCGTGATCAACACCGATCCCAAATATCGCATGGATGCGACTTTCGCCGGTTCGCCGCCGTGGGAGGGCAAGATCGGGTTCCTGTCGCAGAGCGGAGCGCTGGGCGTGGCGATCTTGGATCGCGCCGCCGGGATGCGGCTGGGTCTGTCGTCCTTCGTCAGTCTCGGGAACAAGACGGATGTTTCCACCGATGACGTGTTGGGCTACTGGCTGGAGGATCCGCGCACGGAGCTGGTATTGCTGTATATCGAGAGTTTCGGGAATCCGCAGCGGTTCACACGGATCGCGCGCGAGATGGTGAAACAGAAGCCGATTATTGCGGTGAAGTCCGGTCGCACGCGGGCCGGCGCGCGCGCGGCGTCTTCGCACACGGCCAGTCTGGCCGCTGCTGACGTAGCCGTGGACGCGCTGTTTGAGTCCGCGGGTGTGATGCGCGTGGATACCGTCGAGGTGTTGTTCGATTTAGCGCAGGCGTTTGCGCGACAACCGCTGCCGAAGGGTCCGCGCGTCGGCGTGATGTCCAACGGCGGTGGTCCGGCGATTCTGGCCACGGATGCGGTGGTGGGGAACGGCTTGAAGATGGCGACGTTCTCGCCGGAAACGATTAACTCGCTGCGCTCAGTGCTGGCGGAAATTGCGAGCGCGTCGAATCCGGTTGACATGATTGCGATGTCCGGCGCGGAGCATTTTGAGCGCGTGGCCAATTTGCTGCTCGACGACGAGAATGTCGATGCGCTGCTGATCGTGTTCGTCGCGCCGGTGACCACGGATTCGCGCAGCGTGGCCGAAGCGATCGCGCGAGCCTATCAGGCAAACCGGCGCAAAGGCAAACCGGTGCTGGTCTGTTTCATGACCGGCGATCGGGACACGACCGGCACGCCGGTGTTGCATTCGGCGGGCCTGCCGGTTTACATCTTTCCGGAATCCGCGGCGCAGGCCCTGGCGGCGATGAATCGCTATCGGCAGATTCGCGAACGGTCCCAGGGCGAGGCGCGAGTCTTCGACGACGTGGACCGCGAGCGTGTGCGCAGCATCCTTGAGCATGCGCGGCTGGTGGGGCGCACGCAGTTGAGCGGAGACGAAGTCTCGGAGGTGCTGGCGGCATGGCGGTTTCCGACGCTCGCCGCGCGGCTGGTGGAACGCCGTGATGAATTGTCGGCTCGCGCCAAGGAAACCGGCTTCCCGCTGGTGATGAAGATTGCGGCGGAGGGCATTACCCACAAGTCCGATGTCGGCGGGGTGAAGTTGAATTTGCGCGACGAGTCGGACGTGTTGCGAGCGTGGGACGAGATCGCGACGTCGCTCAAAGCGCTTGACCCCCCCCTCGCAAAGTGGGCGGTGACTCTGGAACCGATGATCAGCGGTGGCCGCGAACTCGTGCTCGGGATCAACACGGACCCGGCGTTCGGACCGATGGTCATGGTCGGCATGGGCGGGATCTATGTCGAAGTGCTCAAGGACGTCGCCTTCCGGCTCGCCCCGCTGACCGAATTGGACATTGAAGAGATGGTGAAAAGTCTACGCGGCTACAAGATCCTCGCGGGCGTGCGTGGCGAACCCTCGATCCACTTCGGGTTGCTTCACGAGGCGCTGGCGCGGCTTTCCTATCTTTCGACGGAGTTTCCGGAGATTCAGGAGATGGACGTCAATCCGTTCCTGAGCTTCCCCGAGCGCGAGCGCTGCGTGGCGGTGGATGCGCGGATTTCGTTGCGGGGGGCGGGCGAGTCACGCCCGTAACAAGTTAGTGATTTTGTTTCATTACTATATGCAGGACCATCCATGCAATCAAAATGGGAACTGGTTGAGAGCCGTCCCCATGAGGAGATCGAAAGCTTAGCGAACGAATCCAGTATTCCCTACACAATCGCCCGCATCTTGATCAATCGCGGCATCGACACGCCCGTGCAAGTGGATCGGTTTTTTGCGCCGCAGGCGGCCCACTTGTACGATCCGTTTCTGATGCTGGACATGGACAAGGCCGCGGATCGGATTATTACGGCGCTGCAGCGTCGTGAGAAAGTTGCGATTTACGGGGACTATGACGTTGACGGAATTACGTCGGCTTCGATGATGTATCTCTTCCTCAAGGATTTGGGGGGGGAGGTCGAGGCGTACATTCCGGACCGCCAGAGCGAAGGTTACGGTATCTCCGAATCGGGCATCGCGGAATTGAAGCGGCGCGGAGCGAGTTTGATCGTCTCCGTGGACTGCGGGATCACATCGATCAAGGAGTCGAAGTTTGCGACGTCGATCGGCGTCGATCTGATCATCTCGGACCACCACGAGCCGGGAGACACGATACCCGATGCGGTGGCGGTGCTGGATCCGAAGCGCGAGGGCTGCGCCTATCCGTTCAAGGAGTTGAGCGGGGTGGGCGTCGCCTACAAGATTGCGCAGGGCGTTGTCCAGAAGCTGGGCATGGAGCCCGACTATCCGGAAAAGTACATCGACCTCGTGGCGTTGGGGAGCGCGGCGGACATCGTTCCGCTGGTGGATGAGAACCGCGTGTTCGTGAAGATGGGGCTGGAGAAGATCAACAACTTACCCGAAGTCGGCTTGGCGGCGTTGATCGATTCGGCTCAGTTGCGCGGCGGCAAGATCGAAGTGGGCGACATCGTGTTCGGCATTGCGCCGCGGATCAACGCGGTGGGCAGGCTGGGCAGCGCGTTGCGCGCCGTGCGCTTGTTGACGACGCGCGACAAGGTGGCGTCGCGAGAGATCGCGCAGGTTCTGGAGGACGAGAATCGGCGTCGCAAGGACATTGACAACACGACTCTCGAAGGCGCGATTTCGGAGATTGAGGCGACGATGAATCCGCACGATCGGCGGTCGATCGTCCTGTCGCGGGAGGGTTGGCATCCCGGCGTGATCGGCATCGTGGCTTCACGGCTGATCGAACGCTACTACCGTCCGACGGTCATGATCACCGTTGAGAACGGGATGGGCAAGGGCAGTGCGCGGGCGATCGCGAAATTCGACATCTATCTCGCGCTCAAGGCCTGTTCGGATCTGTTGCAGCAATTCGGCGGGCACAAGTACGCCGCGGGGCTGACGATCGAGGCGAAGAACATTCCGGCGTTTCAGGAGCGTTTCGAGCAGGTCTGTCGCGAGATGATTCCGGAAGAGGACCTGGTGCCGAAGATCAAGATCGAGAGCGAAATCTCGCTGGACGAGATCACTCCGGAGATGGTCAACACCTTGAAGCGGTTTGCGCCGTTTGGTCCGAAGAACAATCGTCCGAACTTTTTTACCCGGGGTCTGGAAGTGCTCGACAGTCCGCGGATTGTCGGGGCCAACCACCTGAAATTCCGGGCCGGACAGGGTGGCGCGAGTTTTGAGGCCATCGGCTTCAATCTCGGCGACCGGATTCACAAGGTTGACAACGGCAGCCGCCATCTCGAAATGGTCTATGCGATCGAAGAGAACGAGTACATGAATCGCAAGTCGATTCAACTGCGGATCAAGGACTTGCGGTAAGCCCTCGCGTCGCGGGCGAAGTCCGCTCGCGCGTTATTCATCAAGTACCCACCTGTATGAACCGACCGACTGTTCGTCATTTACGGCTGTGGTTGCCGGTGCTGTTGTCGCTGACGGCGCTATCGTTTGCGATGGGCAAGAAGGAGAAAGCCGACAGCGGGATTCGCGGCAAGGTTGAGATTTGGGAAGGCAATTTCATGCCGATGACCGATCCCAACTCCGCGAGCAACAAGATCAAGCCCGGAGCCGGCCGTGTGGTGCGCGTGTTCGCCGCGGTGAAAGCCGAGAGCGAAGAGGTTCGCCAGATCCGCGCCGGGGAGGATGGACCCGCGGTTATCAAAGAGATCGTCTGCAATGAACAGGGCGAGTTTATCGTGAACTTGCCGCCCGGCAAGTACAGCGTATTTGTTGAAGAAGGCCAGGGCTGGTACTCCAACAGCATCGATGGCGCGGGCGTGCAGGGAGCCGTGACGGTCGAGCCGGGCAAGCTGGCGGAATTGACGATCAAGATCACCAGCAAGGCGACGTTTTGAACCTGGGACTTGCCGGACGGCGGATGATGGTTACGGCGGCCTCGCGCGGACTTGGCTACAGCGTGGCGCGCGAGCTCCTACGCGAAGGTGCTCGGGTGCTGATTTCGAGTTCAAGTGAGTCGAGGATCGCGGCGGCGGCGGAGCGGTTGAAGTCAGAAGGTTTGTCGCAGGTGGAGACGGCGGTCGCCGACCTGACGCAGCCGCGGGACATTGAACGACTGGTGGAGCTCGGCAACTCGCGGTTCGGTGGGTTGGACGGTTTGGTGACGAACTGTGGGGGGCCGCCCGCCGGTTTGCCGTTGGCGATTACGGACGCACAATGGCAATTGGCTTACGAATCGGTGTTTATGTCGGTCGTGCGGCTGTGCCGGCTGGTGGTTCCGCGCATGGTGGAACGGCGTGATGGCGCGGTGCTGGCGATCGCCTCAACCACGGTGAAACAGCCGATTGAGAACTTGACAACATCCAATGCGCTGCGACCGGCGCTGGCGGGGTACCTGCGGTATCTTGCCGATGAAGTGGCGGCGCAGAATGTTCGGATTAACGTGATTGCGCCGGGGCGCTTTCTCACGGAGCGATCGTTGGAGCTCGAGACGGCGCTGGCGCAGCGTCTGAACGTCAGCACGGCGGAAGCGCGTGCGCGTTATGCCGGGGAAATTCCGATGGGACGGATCGGCGACGTCGATGAATTTCCCGCGCTCTGCGCGTTCCTGCTGTCACCGCGCGGGTCTTATGTGACGGGACAAACCTATTGTATAGACGGGGGCAGGGTTGCTTCGATATTTTAGCCTCGCGGTGCTGCTGGCACTGCTCACGGCCGGCGTCCTGCCGGCGCAAGAGAGTGAGCCGCCGCAACCACTGGACAGCGCAAAAACGGATTCGGTCACTCCGCCGCCGGTGAAGAGCCGGTTGCAGCAAGCCATCGAAGCGGGCGAGCGGGCCGCGGAGGAAGTGGGGACCGACAGCGTGCGGTCTGATCCGGCGAGCACCGGGCGAATTGCGCTCGAAAAGGCGCAGAAGTGGGTTCGCCGGCTGTTCTATCGCGGCTGGCTCAATCCGACGGTAATCGGCGGCTTTTCCACCTACCAGCTGACATTCTGGGGGGAAGGGACTGGTTCTTACGGGCCGGTGGATGCCAAGCTGACCGTTCAGTATCTCGGACCGACCGAATGGATGGGTAAGGATGCGGAGTGGCTGCAGGCCGCGTACTACACCATGGAATCTGACCCCGAGTTGATCGAGTTTGACTTGATTGTGCCAGCGCGCCAGAAGATCACCGAAGTTTATCGCGCGCTTTATCGGATTGATCGCGGAGAGCTGCAAGCGATGACCTTCGGTTTGCCCGCCGGTCAGATTGACATGGACGCCGTGGACCGCCCGCTCGAAGCCGGGCAGAAATCGGTCAAGGTCTATGCCGGGACCTTCGACTGCGCGACATACCGCGGGACGGGTGACGTCGGCGCGGAGGTGATCGTCTCTCGGTCGAGCGATGTCATGCCGTTGGAAATCGTCGTGCTCGGTTACGGGGACGAAGGCCTGACGTTTTCGGCGAATGGCGCGAATGTCACACCTCGATTCAAGTCCCCGCCTCCACTGTCCCGTTAGACTCCTCTCCTTCCCGCACTCGTGCAGAAAATCAAATCTGTTATTCGCACCGCCGATTCCGAGTTTGCGGCGAATGCCGCCTCGATGAAGGCGCTGGTCGCCGAACTTCGTTCCCGGTTGGACAAACTTCACCCCGCCGGGGGGCCGCGGATCGCCATTGAGCGTCACGCGGCGCGGGGCAAGCTGGCCGTGCGTCGGCGGCTGGAGCTGCTGTTTGATTCGGACACACCGTTTCTCGAGTTTTCGTCGTTGGCCGCGCATGAGATGTACGGCGGCGACGCCCCTTCGGCGGGGGTCGTGACCGGCGTGGGCGTCGTCCACGGGCGGGAAGTGCTGGTGGTGGCGAATGATGCGACCGTCAAGGGCGGCACCTACTACCCGATGACGATCAAGAAGCACTTGCGCGCCCAGGCGATTGCGCTGGAGAATCGGCTGCCCTGCGTGTATCTGGTGGATTCGGGCGGGATCTTTCTCCCGGAACAGGCGGGCACGTTTCCTGACAAGGATCACTTTGGCCGCATCTTCTACAATCAGGCGCGTCTGAGTGCAGCGGGTATTCCGCAAATCGCCGTGGTCATGGGGTCATGCACCGCGGGAGGTGCGTATGTTCCGGCGATGTCGGACGAGACGGTGATTGTGAAGGGCACAGGCACGATCTTCATTGGTGGTCCGCCGCTGGTGAAGGCGGCCACGGGAGCGGACGTCACGGCGGAGGAACTGGGCGGCGCGGACGTGCACACGCGCATCTCCGGCGTCGCGGATCATTTTGCGAACAACGACGACCACGCGCTGCAACTCACGCGGGGAATTGTGGAGAGTCTGGGGCGGGGGCCGCGTCACGAGTTTGACCGCGAGCCGCCCGAGGAGCCGGCCTACGATCCTGCCGAGATCTACGGAGTAGTGCCTTCGGACTTGAAGCGTCAGTACGACATCCGTGAGGTGCTGGCGCGGATGGTCGATGGTTCGCGGTTTCAGGAGTTCAAGGCCCGTTACGGGACGACACTGGTGTGCGGCTTCGCGCGGATTCACGGCTATCTGGTAGGCATCATCGGCAACAACGGCGTGTTGTTCGGCGAATCCGCGAAGAAGGGCGCGCACTTCGTGGAACTCTGCGGGATGCGCAAGATTCCGCTGCTATTCTTGCAGAACATCACGGGGTTCATTGTCGGCAAGCAGTACGAGCACGGGGCGATTGCGAGCGACGGCGCGAAGATGGTGCATGCGGTAGCCTGCGCCGATGTGCCGAAATTCACGGTGGTCGTGGGGGGGTCGTACGGGGCGGGTAACTATGCCATGTGCGGTCGCGGCTATTCGCCGCGACTGTTGTGGACCTGGCCGAATGCGCGGATCAGCGTGATGGGCGGGGAGCAGGCGGCGACGGTACTGGTGCAGGTGAAAGAAGAACAATTACGCGCTCAGGACAAGTCGTTGTCGCCCGAAGAGATCGAGGCGATTCGCCGGCCGGTGCTCGACAAGTATGAGTTTGAGGGCAGCCCCTATTACTCGACGGCGCGGATGTGGGATGACGGGATTCTCGATCCGGTCGATACGCGGCAGGCCATTGCACTGGGCATCGCGATGGCGGCGAACCAGCCCGTTCCGGACTATCGTCCCGGCGTCTATCGCATGTAGCTCATGGAAACTCCCGTGCACAGTGAGGCGCAGCGGACGTACGACTGGATGTGGATCGTGTTCACGATCTCAAGTCTTGTCTTGATCCTGACGTGGGGGCTGAAGCTGCCGGAGCCGGGCCGGTATTTCACGGTTGGCGGTCTACTGCTGATTGCATTGTTCTTGTGGGGATTTCTGGAACTCCGGGTAGTCATCACGATGTCGGAAGTCAGGTTTGGCTTCCCGTTCTGGCGTAAGCGCTTTCCCTTGAAGGCAGTTTCGGTCGGCGACGTTGTTCAGCTCACCGTCTGGAACGGCATCGGGATTCATCGTGTCGCTCGCGGTTGGGTGTTCAATGCTCGCTTTGGGCGGGCGGTCGAGATCTTTGCGGGCGGGGTGCGCTATCTCATTGGCAGCAACGATCCGGAGCGATTACAGGCGGCACTGTTGCGTGCTGCTCCGCGGCGGGGCCGCGCATGATCCACGCCTATCGCCACCTCAAGTTGTCGGGGGACACGCATGTTCGCCGGGTGACGCTGGCGCGCGCCGAGGTCCGCAATGCTTTCAACGCCGACGTGATTTCGGAGTTGACGTCGGTGATGGTTCGACTGAAGCGTGACGAGGCCCTGCGCGCGGTCATCATCGACGCGGAAGGTCCGACGTTTTGCGCGGGAGCCGATTTCCATTGGATGGGGGGGATGAAGACGGCGAGTTACGAGGCGAACCTCGTGGACTCGCAGTGTTTGTTCGAGATGTTTCTGGAGACGTACCGCTTGCCGATTCCCACGATTGCGTGCGTGCAGGGCGGGGCTTACGGCGGAGGCGCCGGACTGGTTGCCTGTTGTGATTTTGTGGTGATGGCGGAGGACGCGCTCCTGTCGTTCAGTGAAGTTCGCATCGGACTGGTCCCGGCGACGATCTCTCCGTTTGTGATTCGCAAGATCGGCGAGGGCCGGGCGCGGGAGCTGTTTCTGAGTGGTGCGCTGATCGATGCCGAGCGTGCCTTGCGCATCGGGCTGGCGAACCAGGCGGTGCCCGTTGAGTCGCTGGTAGCGGCATGCGGCGAGTACGTGGCGCAGTTGATGAAGGCCGGACCGCAGGCGCTGCGGCTGACCAAAGAGGTGCTGCGCGAGGTTCCGGGTTTGAACCTGCATGATGCTCGCGAGTACACGGCGCTGCGGATTGCGGAACAGCGGTTGTCGGACGAGGGCCAGGAAGGTATGACGGCGTTTCTCGAGAAGCGCAAGCCGAAGTGGGCGAGATAGGGCAAGTGTTTAAGAAGATTCTGATTGCAAATCGCGGCGAGATCGCCGTACGGGTGATGCGAACGGCGCGCGAATTGGGGATTCGCACCGTTGCCGTGTACAGTGATGCAGATCGTTGTGCGTGTCACGTGGAACTCGCGAACGAGGCCGTTTACCTCGGCGAGGCTCCGGCAACGGCGAGCTATCTGAATATCGGAAAGCTACTTGCGGCGGCCAAGTCCACCGGTGCGGAGGCCATTCATCCCGGCTATGGTTTCTTATCGGAGAATCCGTTATTTTCGCAGGCGGTGACGGACGCGGGCCTGGTGTTTGTCGGCCCACCCGCCGGCGCGATGAAGCTGCTGGGGAACAAGATTGAGTCGCGCGTGTTGGCGCAGCGGGAAGGCGTGCCGGTGACACCGGGTGCGACGTTCGAGCAGCCGACGGCGGAGGTCGTCAGGCGTGCGGCAGAGCAGATCGGCTATCCGGTGTTGATCAAGGCCGCGGCGGGCGGCGGCGGCAAGGGCATGCGTGTCGTGCCAAATGCTGAGGAGTTGCCGTTGGCGCTGGAAGGCGCGATGCGAGAGGCGGGCTCGGCGTTCGGCGATTCGACGGTGTATCTTGAAAAGTATCTGACGCGGCCGCGGCACATCGAGTTTCAGGTCTTCTGCGACCGGCATGGTCACGCGGTGCACCTCGGTGAGCGGGAGTGCTCGATTCAGCGACGGCATCAGAAGATCGTTGAGGAGTCGCCTTCGGTGGCATTAACCCCCGCCTTGCGGAAGCAGATGGGCGAAGCGGCCGTGAAGGTGGTGAAAGCCGCGGGCTACGAGAATGCCGGAACTGTGGAGATGCTGCTGGACGGTGATCAGTTCTATTTTCTCGAAGTCAATGCGCGATTGCAAGTTGAGCATCCGGTGACGGAAATGGTGACCGGCGAAGACCTTGTGCACTGGCAGTTTCTGGTTGCGTCCGGCGCGCGCTTGCCGAAAACTCAGGCGGAAATTCTGCCGCGCGGACACGCCATCGAGTGCAGGATCTACGCGGAAGACCCGGCCAATAGCTTTCTGCCGTCTTCCGGAACGGTGCTCGCGCTCGACGAGCCGCGCATTCCGGGTGTGCGGATCGATTCCGGGATTCGCGAGGGCTCGGAGGTCTCGGTGTTCTATGATCCGATTCTATCCAAGGTGATCGTCCATGCCGCGACCCGGGATCAGGCGATCAGCAGGATGCGCGAGGCGTTGAACCGGTATGTTTTGTTGGGCGTGGCGAATCCGCTTGAGTATTTGCAAAGCGTGCTGGCGCATCCGGCATTTCAGCGGGGCGAGTTGAGCACTCACTTCATCAGCGATCACCTGTCGGCTTGGAAACCCACGCCGGCGGCGGAGCCGGAATTGGCGGCGGCGCTCGCGGCGGCACTTCTGTATCGCGCTCCCGTCGCGAATTCGGCGGCGACCAGCGCTCCGCAGAGTGACACCCCGTGGCGGACACTCGGTGGTTGGCACATCGCAGCGGGGGGCGGTCGATGAAGGGTGAGTTGAACTACAACGGAGATCGCGTCAACGCGAGTCTGTCGCCGACGCCGGAGGGTGTCACACTGACGCTGGACGGTTTGATCCACGAATTCAGGCCGGTGGAACTTGGTCAGAATCGTTGGCTGCTGTGCAATTCACACGGCCAGTTGCAGGCGAGAGTGGTCCGCGATCGTGACCGGTTGCTGGTTTGGCTTGCGGGTCGTGCTTTCGAATTCCAGTTGACATCGGGCGATGCCGCGGCCGGTGAGGAGAGTGGCGGCGGGGAGGACGAAGCGCGGGCGCCGATGCCGGGCACGCTCATCAAGTTGCTGGTGCAGCCGGGCGCGGCGGTGGAGCAAGGGCAGGTCCTGGCGATAATCGAGGCGATGAAGATGGAGCATCAGATCAGAGCGCCGCGCGCGGGCATCGTGGAGGCCGTCGCCGGGGAATTGGGAACGATCATCGACGCGGGGGCGCTGGTGGTGTCGCTGGCGGCGGAGCAGTCCGCGAAGTAGCATGTACGGATCACGACATATCTACTGCGGTATCAATTTGGTCGTGGCGTCGCTCCCGCGGATTTCGGATTTAGGGATCGGCATCGAGGTGCTGTTTGACGATACTCGCGATCTCTGGCCGCAGGTTCGGTGGGAGAACCTGCTGAACGTGGCGGATGCATTGGCCGATGAAGGCATCGAGGCGACGGTTCACGGTCCGTTTCACGGGCTGAACCTCGGGACGGCGGATCACCACGTGCGGGAGTATTCGTTGGCGGCGTTAACGGGCGGACTGGAAGCGGCGCGGGCGTTTCGTTCGCCGGTGATGGTCTTCCATACGGGCTACTTGCCGCAATATCCGACGCGCACCCGCGAGCAGTGGGTAGAGCGATTCTGCGAGAATCTGGAGCTCCTCGTGACGCGCGCGGCGGACCTCGAGGTCCGCCTGGCGATGGAGAACACCTATGAGCAGGACCTCACGCTGTTTCAGGAGATTTTCGCGCGCTTTCCGACGCCGGCCTTAGGAATGTGTCTGGACGTCGCGCATGCCACGTGTTACGGTCGGGTACCGGCGGCGAACTGGGCGCTGACGTTTGCCGACCGGATCTGCCATATTCATTGTTCGGACAACGACGGCAAGGAAGACACGCACTGGGAGTTGGGGCGGGGGCAGGTGGATTTCCGCCGCTTGCTGGCTCCGTTGGCCAAACTCGGCAGCCAGGCGACGGTCACGTTCGAGACGCCGCTGGACAAAGGCGAGCAGTCACGGGACTATTTTTTTAATTTGCTGGAAACGATCCGCAAGGAAGAGCCCGTCGTATGACCGACATTCGCAAACCGGACTCGAAGGAGCTGACCCCGAAGTTGCAAAAGATTCGCGAGAATCTTGACCGCGTACTTCGGGATTACGATCTTTCGCAACAGGAATACAATTCGCTGATGGACGACCTGAAGCAGCGCCGCAAGCGCATTGAGGGGGCGGGCGACAGCGTATTTGACGATCTCACCGAGGAGTAGCTCCCTTTTTTCCGTTAGACCAACCTGCTCATGCACCTGACCGAAGAACAAAAAATGCTTCGCGAGATGGTTCGGGACTTTGCCCAGAACCGGATCAAGCCGATCGCCGCGGAGATCGACGAGACAGAACGATTTCCGACGGAGATCGTGGCCGAGATGGCCGAGCTCGGATTGATGGGGATTCCCTACCCGGAGCGCTACGGCGGCGCGGGGATGGACTATGTTTCATATACCTTGGCCGTGGAAGAGATTGCGAAGGTCTGCGGCAGCACGGCGCTGACGCTGGCGGCCCACATTTCCCTTGGCTGCGGTCCGATTTACACGTTTGGCAGCGAGGAGCAGAAGCAGAAGTATCTGCCGGCGCTTTGCGCGGGGAAGACGTGCGGGGGATTTGGGCTGACCGAACCGCAGGCGGGCAGCGACGCGGGCGCGACGCAATCGCACGCGGAGGACCTGGGGGATCACTATCTGCTGAACGGGACGAAGGTTTACTGCACGAACGGTACGTATTCCGACACGTTTACGATCAGCGCGGTGACGGACAAGTCACGCGGGACGCGCGGGATCAGTTGCTTCATTCTGGAAAAGGGTTTTCCGGGATTTGAGGTCGGCAAGAAGGAGCACAAGCTGGGCGTGCGGGGCTCGGACACGGTCATGCTGCATTTCAGCGATGTGAAGGTGCCGAAGGCGAATCTGCTCGGGAACGTCAACGAGGGTTTCAAGCAGATGTTGACGACGCTGGATTCCGGGCGCATTTCGATTGCGGCGATGGCGTTGGGCTTGGCCGTGGGCGCGTACGAGCAGACGCTGGAATATGTCAAGACGCGCAAGGCATTTGGACAGCGAATCGCGGATTTTCAGGCGACGCAGTTCAAGCTGGCGGATATGTATGTCCAGATTCAAGCGGCGCGTCATCTCGTATATGATTCGGCGCGGCGGAAGGACGCCGGCGAGGATTACGTTCGCGAGTCGGCGATGGCCAAGTTGTTTGCCAGCGAAGTCGCCAACAAAGTTACGTTGCAGGCGATTCAGTTGCACGGTGGCTACGGCTATGTCCGCGAGTATCCGGTGGAGCGGATGTTCCGCGACGCCAAGTTGACGGAGATTGGTGAGGGGACGTCGGAAATTCAGCGCCTCGTCATCGCGCGTTCGCTCATCGGCAAGTAGGCGTTGCGGGATGTTCGAGCTTGGGCCGTTCCGGCTGGACTTGATCGACGACGGTCGCTTTGAATTGCAGGGCGATGCGTTCACACGGCTGGGCGGTCATGGTCATTCGGGACGGGTCGCGCCGCGGGTGATGATCGGGTTCAACACCCTGTTGATTCGCGGTCGCGGCCGTACGATTCTGGTCGATCCGGGGACCGGCGACAAGCGATTGGCGGACAGCTACCGGCGCTATCACCTGGAGCTGCCGCGCAAGGTGTTCGGCGCATTGGAACAGCTGGGCGTGGGGCTCCAGGATGTTGACACCGTAATTCTGACGCACCTGCATTGGGACCATGTCGGGGCGGCGACGAGCGTGAGCGACGCGGGAGACGTCGTTCCCACGTTTCCGAAAGCCCGGTATGTGTTGCAGCACCGCGAACTCGCCGCGGCCCGCGCGGCGATCGTGGACGGAGACGACGGATATATCTCCGCCGACTTCGAGCCGCTGGTGGATGCCGGGGTCCTGGACCTGTTGGATACCGACGCGGAGATTGCACCGGGCGTCTCGGTGCGCTGGGTGGGCGGGCACAGTCCGGGCCTGCAGATTGTGCATGTGGATGGCGGGGATTCCGGTCGGGCGGTCTATTTGAGTGATCTCATCCCGACCAATGCCCAACTTCCGCTGCACAGCGTCTCCACGTATGATCTCAACCATCCGGAGCTGCTGGATTCGAAGCAGCGCGTGCTGGATGAGGCGGTCGGCGCTCACGACTTGTTACTGTTTGTTCATGCGCCGCGCAGCCGGGCGGGTTATGTTTCGCGGGATGCGCGAGGGGCGGTGCATTTAGAGCGGCTCCAGATTTGAACTCACTTTTTCTGAACCTCTGTTTCAGTTTTTCGATCCATGAATCCTAATACTCCAGTCATCACCTCCGCGGTGCGCACGCCGATCGGCTCGTTTAGTGGCGCACTGGCGGCCGTGCCGGCACCGATGCTTGCCGCGCACTGTCTGAAAGAGAACTTGACGCGCTCGAAGCTTGAGGCGGGCGACGTCGATGAGGTCATTCTCGGCATGGTACTGCAAGGCGGAGTCGGTCAGGCTCCCGCGCGGCAGGCCGCGATCTTTTCGGGTATTCCGGCTTCGGTTTCAGCCTGGACGGTAAACAAGGTGTGCTCCTCTGGCTTGAAGGCCGTAATGTGCGGCGCGCAGAGCGTGCAACTTGGTGAAGCCAAGGTCGTCGTCGCCGGGGGGATGGAGAACATGTCGCTCGCGCCCTATTATCTTGAGCAGGCGCGCGGCGGTTATCGGCTGGGGAACGGCGAGTTGATCGACGGCATGGTGAAGGACGGCCTGTGGGATCCGTACAAGAACCAGCACATGGGGAATTGCGCCGAATTGTGCGCGCGGGAGAAGAAGATCACGCGCGAAGAGCAGGACGAGTTCGCCGTGGAGTCGTACCGTCGCGCGCAGGCCGCGCTGAAGGACGGCCGGTTCAAGCATGAGATCGTCCCGGTCGTGATCAAATCGCGCAAGGGCGAAGTGACGGTGACCGAAGACGAAGAGCCAACCAAAGTGGATTTCGCCAAACTGCCGACCTTGCGGCCGGCATTCGAGAAGGACGGGACGATCACGGCGGCGAATGCCTCCAAGATCAATGACGGCGCATCGGCGTTGACCATCATGTCCTATGAAGAGGCGCAGCGGCGAGGCCTGCGGCCGTTGGCGCGGATCGCCGGGTATTCGACGTTCAGCCAGGAACCGGAGTGGTTTACGACGGCGCCGGCGCCGGCCGTTGAAAAGCTCCTGCGGCGGCTGGGTTGGAAGGTGAACGACGTGGACCTGTGGGAGTTGAATGAGGCGTTTGCGGTCGTTGGCATCATCAATATGCGCATGCTGGGGCTGGACGCCGCGCGGGTCAATGTGAACGGCGGCGCGGTGGCGATGGGGCACCCGATCGGCTCATCGGGTTGCCGGATCGTGGTGACACTGCTGCACGCTCTGAAGGAACGCGGCGGCAAGCGCGGCGTGGTCGGCATCTGCAACGGCGGCGGCGAGGCAACCGCATTAGCTGTGGAGGTTATCTGAGTCGCTGGAGGCTCATTGCGCTGTTGATCACGTGCGTTTCGCCGGTCTTCGCGGAAGGACCGGTGCGGATCTGCATTTACAGCGACAACCGCGGAGCGGGCGAAGTACATCGCGCGGTGCTCAAGGCGGCTCAGCAGATCACGCCGAAGCTGTACGTGATCAATGGCGATGTTGTCAAGTATGACTATGCGTTGACGGGATCACCGGAAGCGGTACTGGCCGATTATCGGGCGGCGTTGGGCACGCCTCAGAACACGCTCGAGTTCTGGCCTTCCGCCCCCGGTCCGGCGATTTTCACGGCGGTTGGCGGCCATGACGAGCAGTATTTTTTGGGATCGTCGTTGGCGGCCGCGGCCGATCGGACCCCCGCGAAGCGGACGGCGTACGAGGGTGTGACGGAGTTGGGAGTTCAACTCTACGACGCTTTTCACCTGGAGGAGATGCGGGTCAGAGTCCAGCCGTATAAGGACATCGGTACTCCGTTGCCTATGTCCAAATACGGTGACTACCTGCTCTACGTTGGATCGGGTTTGCGTCGGGACTTGGCGATCCTGTTCTTGTATCGGTCCGATCGCTGGAGCTTTCGCACCGATCAGGTTGCCTGGGTTGATTCGATGTTGGCCGATGTGCGCAGGCAGAATCCCACGCTGCCGCTTCTGGTGGTGGCGCATGACTGGACCTGGTATTTCCCGGATACGCTGGACGACGGGAGCGTGGACGGCGCGCACAACGGGATTCGCGAAGGCGTACCCGAGTTCGAGCGGGAGTTGCGGCGGCAGTTGTTCGCCGCGATGCAGAAGAACCGCGTTGACGCGGCGTTTGCCGCGGACCGGCATGCTTATTATGCGGACGCGCTGGACGGCATGCTGCGGGTGAACAGCGGCGCGGCGATTTGTACGGATGCGGACGGTGAACGCGTGGCGGCGGACAATTTGTGGGTCGAATACACGCAGACCGCAACGGTGTTGCGCGTCATCGCCCATGCGGTGGCCGCGCCGGTTGGCTGCGGGATCGGCGAAGAGGCGGCGGAGTTCGGCTTGGTTTTCGAGAAGAAACGCGCGCCGGGAGCAGTCTGGCGTGCTCTAAACCAATAGGCTTCGGACCATGAACATTCAGAAAGTAGCCGTAATCGGCGGCGGGACGATGGGCAATGGGATTGCTCACGTCTGTGCTCAGTTTGGTCGTCAGGTAACGTTGATCGAAGTCGCGGACGCGCCGCTTAAGAAGGCGCTGGCGACGATTGACAAGAACCTCGGACGGATGGTGGAGAAAGGCAAGCTGTCGGCGGAAGACAAGGCGGCGACGCTCGGTCGGATTACAGGCTCGCTGAGCGTGCAAGACGCGGCGGGCGCGGACCTCGTGGTTGAGGCGGTGGTGGAGAATTTGAGTGTGAAGCAGAAGATCTTTTCCGAATTGGACGGCATTTGCAAACCGGACGCGATCCTGGCCAGCAACACGTCGACGATTTCGATCACGACGATTGCGGCCTCGACCAAGCGCGCGGGGCAGGTGATCGGGATGCACTTCATGAATCCGGTGCCGCTGATGCAGTTGATCGAGGTGATTCGCGGGCTGGCGACGAATGACGCGACGCATGCGGCGGTGGTCGAGTTTTCGCAGGCGCTGGGCAAGACCCCCATCACGGTTAACGATTATCCGGGCTTTGTCGCGAACCGCGTGTTGCTGCCGATGATTAACGAAGCGGTTTACGCATTGATGGAAGGCGTGGCGGACGTGGAGTCGATCGACGGCGTGATGAAGTTGGGCATGAACCACCCGATGGGTCCGTTGACGCTGGCTGACTTCATCGGACTGGACGTCTGTTTGGCGATTCTCGAGGTCCTGCATGACGGACTTGGGGATTCGAAATACCGTCCTTGTCCGCTGCTGAAGAAGTATGTCGCGGCGGGCTATCTGGGTCGCAAGTCCGGTCGCGGTTTCTACAATTACGCAAGCTAAGGGAGTCGCCAAGTTGATTATCACGACCACGAACACGGTGGATGGCAAGCAGGTCACGCAGTATCTCGGCGTCGTGACCGGCGAGGCGATTCTGGGGGCGAACATCTTCAAGGATATCTTCGCCGGGATTCGCGACATCGTCGGCGGCCGGAGCGCGGCGTGGGAAGGCGAAATTCGCAAGGCGCGGGAGATTGCGCTGAGCGAGATGGGCGAGGCCGCGCAGGCGCTCGGTGCGACGGCGATTTTGGGCGTGGATATTGATTACGAGACCCTGGGCTCGGGCGGATCGATGATGATGGTGACGGCGACCGGCACGGCGGTAAAACTGGGCTGACAGACTGAATCCGGAGCAATAATGGACCACCTGCTGAGCGAACAGCAATTGGAAGTGAAGAAGGCGATACGCGATTTTGCCGAGGCGGAGATTCGCCCGACGGTGGCGCATCGCGATCAAACGAGCGGATATCCGACGGAGATCATCCGCAAGTTGGGCGAGCTGGGATTTATGGGTGTGAACACGCCGGAGCAGTTGGGCGGCGCCGGCATGGACGCGGTGACTTACGCGATCGTGGTGGAAGAGCTGGCGCGCGTGGACCCGGCGGTCGCGGTGGTGTGTTCCGTGAACAATTCACTGGTCTGCTATGGGCTGGAGAAATTCGGCACTCCCGGGCAGCACAAGGAATGGCTGGTTCCGCTGGCCCAGGGGCAGTTATTGGGCGCGTATTGCCTGACGGAGCCGGAGGCGGGCAGCGATGCGGCGGCCTTGAGTACGACCGCGGCGCGCGATGGCGACGCCTGGGTCTTGAACGGGAGCAAGGCTTTCATCACCAACGGCATGAGCTGCGATGTGTACATCGTGTTCGCGCGCACGGACAAGGGCAAGGACAAGGCCCGCGGGATCAGCGCGTTTATCGTTCCGCAGAAGTCGCCGGGGATCAAGCTTGGGTTGAACGAGAAGAAGATGGGAATTCGCTCTTCGGATTGCTGCATGGTGAATCTGGAGGACGTGCGGATTCCGGCGGGATACATCCTGGGCAAGGAGGGTGACGGCTTCAAGGTCGCCATGGCGTCGCTGGACTCGGGACGGGTGGGCATCGCGGCGCAGGCAGTTGGTTTGGCGCAGGGTGCGTTGGAGGAGGCGGTCAAGTATTCGAAGCAACGCGTGCAGTTCGGTCAACCGATCTCCGCGTTTCAGGCGATCCAGTTCAAGCTTTCCGACATGGAGGTGTTGACGGAAGCGGCGCGTTTGCTGGTGTACAGCGCGGCGCGGAAGAAGGACCTCGGTCAGAAGTACACGAAAGAGGCGGCGCTGGCCAAGCTCTATGCGTCGGATGTCGTCATGAAAGTAACGCAGGACGCGTTGCAGATTCACGGCGGCAATGGTTACACTCAGGACTATCCGGTGGAGCGCATGGTGCGCGACGCCAAGGTTACCGAGATTTACGAGGGCACGTCCGAAATTCAGCGCTTCATCATTGCGCGTGAGTTGCTTTCGGCGTAGTCCTCCTCACCTTTTCATCAATGGAACACTCCCGTGGCTCCCTCCAAATTTGACGAGTCTCTGAAGATCTGGATGAACGGCCGGCTGGTGCCGTGGCACGAGGCGACCGTTCATATTTGTGTCCATGCGCTGCACTATGGTTCGGCCTTGTTTGAGGGTATTCGCTCTTACAAGACGTCCAAGGGGGCGGCGATTCTGGGATTGCCGCAGCACATCCGGCGGATGACGGACGGCGCGAAGATCTATCGCATGAACATCCCGTACACCGCGCCGCAGCTGGAGCAGGCGTGCATCGATGTGGTGCGGGAGAACAAGATGGAAGACGCGTATCTGCGGCCGCTGGTGTACCGCGGGTACTACGCGCTGGGCGTGCATCCGTCCGATTGTCCGATCGACGTGTCGGTGATCCCGTTGCGCTGGGGCAAGTATTTGGGTGCCGAGGCGCTGGATAACGGCGTGGATGTCTGTGTTTCGTCGTGGACGCGGATCGCGCCGAATACGTTGCCGGCGTTGGCGAAGTCGATCGCGAACTACGCGAACTCGCAATTGATCGTGATGGATGCGCGCAGCAACGGTTACGTTGAGGGGATCGCGTTGGACACGGCCGGCTATGTCTCGGAAGGTTCGGGCGAAAATGTGTTCGTCATTCGTGACGGCAAGCTGGTCACGCCGCCGTTGGGCAATTCGGTGCTGCCGGGGATCACGCGCACCATCGTGTTGCACCTGGCGAAAGAGCAGGGGATGGCGGTGGTGGAAGGCCCGATTCCGCGCGAATTGCTCTATATCGCCGACGAAGTGTTTTTCACCGGAACCGCGGCGGAGATTACGCCGATTCGATCGGTGGACCGGCAGGTGATCGGCGAAGGCAAGGCCGGTCCGTTCACGAAGCAGTTGCAGAAGGCCTATTTCGAGTTGATCGACGGGCAGCGTCCCGATCCGATCGGCGTGCTCACCTATATCTAAACGACCGCATGAGAACACGCCGCGCTGCTCGCGAGTGGGCGCTTCGCATCCTTTACGCACACGAGCTTTCTCACAATCCGATTGACGTGTGTCGCGACGAGGTCCTGGCCAATGCCCGCGTTGACGGGACGTTGTCGTTCTGCAAGTCGCTGGTGATGCGCGTCGCCGAGAAGGACGAGCAGATTGACGCGCTGATCGGTCCGGCCCTGGAAAAGTGGGATTTGAACCGGATTGCCGTGATCGATCATCTGTTGCTGCGGATGGGGATCGCCGAGTTTCTCTATTTCGACGACATCCCGTTTAAGGTGACGATCAATGAGTACATTGAGTTGGCGAAGCGCTATTCGACCGCCCAGAGCGGCCGGTTCGTGAACGGCATTCTCGATGCCGTGAGTACGGGATTGCAGAAGCAAGCGAAGCAGCAGGCGGCTGCTGCCGCGGCGGCGGGCCGCCCGTGAGAATCGGGATCATTTCCGATATTCATGGGAATCTGGAGGCGCTTGACACGGTCTTGCGACGGCTGGCCGCGGCGCGAGTTGACCGGGTGTATTGCCTGGGCGATATTGTCGGCTACGGCGCGGATCCGAACGCTTGTATCGAGCGGGTGCGTTCGGTCGCACAGGCCACCGTACTTGGCAACCACGACGCCGCGCTGACGGGACATACGCCGGTAGCCTATTTCAACAGCTACGCGCGCACGGCAATTGAATGGACGAGTCGCATGGTGAGCGCGGAGAATCTGGCGTGGCTGAAGCAGATTCCGCTCACGCATATGGAAGACGGGATACTGCTCGTGCATGCGACGCCGAAGGATCCGGCCGCCTGGAACTATATTCACGACCCGGCGGAGGCGGCGGTTCACTTCCCGTATTTGGCGGAATACAGCACGGCCTTCATTGGGCATTCGCACGTGCCCGCGCGCTATGAAGAACGCGCGCAAGGGAAGTTGATCATCAATGTCGGCTCGGTCGGTCAGCCGCGCGATCGCGACGCGCGCGCGTGTTGCGGCTGTTACGATACGGAGACGGGAACTTTTGAGTGGATCCGGGAAGTTTACGACATTCAGGAGTCGGCGCGGAAGATCCGGGCGGCGGACCTCCCGGAATATTTGGCTGTTAGGTTATTTCTGGGGATGTGATTCGGCGGGTTCGCGAGTTCGGAGTCGCGGCAAGCATCATCATTACTATATGTTTGACAGACTGTTAGCCAAGGTTTTCGGGACGAAGCACAACCGGGCGGCCAAGAAACTGAATCCGCTGGTGGGCGAGATCAACGCCTACGAGGAGGAGTATCAGTCCCTGACCGAGGAGCAGTTGCGCGCGAAGACGTCCGAGTTTCGCGCCCGCTTGCAGGATGGCGAGACGGTTGACGACCTGTTGCCGGAGGCCTTCGCGGCGGTCAAGAACGCGTGTCGGAAGTTGCTGGGGCGTGAGTTCGAAGTTCGCGGTCAGTATATGAAGTGGGAGATGCTGCCCTACGATGTGCAACTCATGGGCGGTGTCGTGCTGCATCAGGGCAAGATCGCGGAGATGGCCACGGGGGAGGGGAAGACACTGGTGGCGACGTTCCCGCTGTACCTGAACGCGTTGGCGGGTCAGGGGGCGTGGCTGGTGACGGTGAACGATTATCTCGCGCAGCGTGACGCGGAGTGGATGGGGCAGATTTACCGCATGCTGGGGCTGACGGTCGGAGTGATCGTTTCGGAGTTGCCGCCGCCGGTCCGCCGCGCGCAGTACGCCTGCGATATCACCTACGGCACGAACAACGAGTTTGGCTTCGACTATTTGCGCGACAACATGGCGCTGTCGATGGACGAAGTGGTGCAGCGCGGTCATTTCTATGCGATCGTGGACGAGGTGGATAGTGTCTTGATCGACGAGGCGCGCACGCCGTTGATCATATCGGGCCCCGTCGCGCAGTCCACGCAGAAGTTCGACGAGATGAAGTCGTCGGTGGATCAGCTGGTGCGGCTGCAATCGCAGACGATCACCCGGTTGGCCGATGAGGTCGAGGCGGAACTTGCCAAGGGCGACAAGGTTGACGAGTGGGAGGCCGGGCGCAAGCTGTTGGCGGGATTTCGCGGCTTTCCGAAGCACAAGCGCTTGATGAAGCTCTTTCAGGAGCCGTCCAACATTCGCCTGCGGCAACGGGTGGAGAATGACTTGCTCCGCGACAAGAAGATGCACGAACTCGACGAGGAGCTGTACTTCTCGATCGACGAGCGGTCGCATCAGATTGACCTGACGGACCGCGGGCGGCATCAGCTCACGCTCTATCACGGCGGCGATCCCGACCTGTTTATTTTGCCTGATCTGGCGGACGAATTCGCGAAACTCGACGCGGACGCGCGCCGCAGCGCGGCGGAGCGGGCGGCGGAGAAGGCGAAGTGGCAGGAGCTGTACGCTCATCGCAGCGAGCGAGTGCAGAATGTGTCGCAGCTGCTGCGCGCCTATGCGCTCTATGAAAAGGACGTGGAGTACGTAGTCCAGGATGGGAAAGTGCTCATCGTGGACGAGTTCACGGGCCGCATTCTGGCCGGTCGTCGTTACAGCGACGGTCTGCATCAGGCGATCGAGGCCAAAGAGGGCGTGCACATCGAGCGTGAGACGCAGACGATTGCGACGATCACGTTGCAGAATTTCTTTCGGTTGTTCAAGAAGCTCGCCGGCATGACCGGCACGGCGGAGACCGAAGAGGCGGAGTTCTATTCGATCTACAAGTTGGAAGTCTCGGTGATTCCGACCCACGAACAGGTCCGGCGGCTGGACGACGACGATCTGGTCTATCGGACGAAGCGTGAGAAGTATAATGCCGTCGTCGAGACGATCGCGGAGTTGCATGAGCGGCGGCAGCCGGTGCTGGTGGGAACCACCTCGGTGGACGTGAGCGAGGTGATTTCGCGGATGCTGAAGCGCAAGAATGTACCGCACAATGTGCTGAACGCCAAGCAGCATCAGCGCGAGGCGGAGATTATCGCGGGCGCGGGGCAGCCGGGTGCGGTCACGATCGCGACGAACATGGCGGGCCGTGGCACGGACATCAAGCTCGGTCAGGGCGTCGTGCAGTGGACCGGCGAGCGGGGCGACAAATCCAAGGCGGAAGGCGGTTTGTTCATTCTGGGCACCGAGCGTCACGAATCGCGGCGCATTGACCGCCAGTTGCGTGGTCGAGCGGGACGTCAGGGCGATCCGGGCACGAGCCAGTTTTACCTCTCGCTCGAAGATGATTTGATGCGGTTGTTCGGCTCCGACCGCATTGCGCGCGTGATGGACCGTTTGGGCGCGAAGGAAGGCGAGGTGATCACGCATTCGCTGATCACGAACGCGATCGGCCGGGCGCAGCAGCGGGTGGAAGGGTACAATTTCTCGATTCGCAAGCATCTGCTGGAATACGACGACGTGATGAACCAGCAGCGTACGGTGGTGTACGCGCGGCGCAATGTCGCACTGCGCGGCGAGGACCCGACTTCGCTGGTCGGGGAGATGATCGACGACTGCGTGGATTATCTGCTGGAAAAGCATCGCGATCCGGAGAACGTCAAGGAGCTCAATCCCGACGCGTTGGCCGACAGCGTGATGCGGACGTTCCTGATCGACCTTTCCGGCGATAGTAGCTGGCGGGCGCTGAGCGAGGATCAATTGCGGCCCCTGATCCTCGAGCAGGTAGAACGCGCGCGGGAGCTGCGAACGCAGTTCCTGGGCGATGAGATGTTCAAGGGCCTGCAGCGGTTCGCGATTCTGCGCGTGATTGACGTGAAATGGCGCGATCACCTCTATGCGATGGATGGCCTGAAGGAGGGGGTCAGCCTCCGCGCATTCGGTCAGAAGGACCCCTTGATCGAGTACAAGAAAGAGGGATTTGACCTCTTTCAGGCGATGCTGGACGAGGTCAATGCTGAGGCGTTGCGGATCATTTTCAGTTGGGCGCCCCCGACGTCGGAACAGCCGCTCCAGCAGACTCAAGCTGGCGCCGCGCGCCGGGTAAGCCAGACTCCGGTCTTGACTTATTCGCATGCGGACTCCGCGGGGTTAGCCTATGCGAAGGCGGTGCATGGCGCGGATCGCGACGCATCAACCATGGCTCCCGACGGGCCGAGCCGCGCTCCGGCCGCCGGCAAGCAGCAGCCGGTTCGAGTCGAACCGACGGTGGGCCGCAATGACCTCTGTCCCTGCGGGAGCGGCAAGAAATACAAGAAATGCCATGGCGCGACCGTGCCCAACCAGCCGTAGGGAACGAGGCATGGCGGGTGGGGTCCGTTGGCCTCGCGCGGGCTTTGGGGGGGCAGGAATTCCTCTTGCCTTTCCCGAAAAAATTGACTAACTTCATTCCGGTTCCGTTGGCAATGGGGCTGTATGGGCCGCTTGGTCCTCGACAGTTGCCCCAAACCCACCATGTTGTATAAGTTATTGCAGGATGAAGCGCTTTAACTGAAGGGTGGCCTATGGATCAACGAATTGTAGAGATTTTGATGTATGTGATTGGCGAGATACAGTCTCGCCGGATCCGAATAGATGAGATCGACGGGATATCGGATGAGTTGATGCAGCGCGGGTTTTCGCAGCGCGAGGTAGCCACGGCTTTCTCACTGTTTGCGGAGCGGCTGTATCGAGATCCTAATCGTTATCAGAACGGAAGTCCGGCCAGTCCGCACGCCCATCGTGTACTTCACGAGGTGGAACGGCAGTATTTGAGCACCGAGGCGCTGGGATATGTCCTTCAGCTTGTTCATCTTGGGATTCTCGGATATGTTGACGTCGAGGAAATCATCGAGCGTTGCATGTTGATGGGGAACTTGAACGTTGGCGAGGACGAGATGAAGATGGTGGTTGCCTCGCATTTGCTGGAGAAGGAGCCTTTGTTGGGCGAGTCGGGTTCGGTAATGAGCTTTCGCCCTTGGCCTGAGCACATTCACTGAGGCACTTTCCGCGGCTGACTAACGAATCGCCGTTCACATCGATCTTTTGGATTATTAATGGTTTACTCTTTCACGGGAACCTGTCACAATTTTCGCAACTCTAAAGCTTTAAGCACCCGCTTGAAGCTTTTCATTTCTAAAGCACCCCATGCCGAAGCCCGGATCCTCCACGTCTAAGACCTCGAAACCGAAGAAACGCCCGGCCGACGTCAAACCGAAGTCGCCCGCTCCTGCCTCGGCGAAGCGATCGTCCACCAAGCGACCGACACCGGCGAAACCGACGGCGGCGGCGAAGAAGGCGGCGGCGTCGCCTCGCGGCCGCACTCGGGCGACGGCTTCGCGAGAAAAGCTGCTGCCCAGCGTATCCTCGACCGCGAGCAAACTCGTGATCGTGGAGTCCCCGGCGAAAGCGAAAACCCTGCGCGGCTATCTGGGTCCGGACTACTTGGTGCAGGCCTCGGTGGGTCACGTGCGTGATCTTCCGCAGAAGCGGCTGGGCGTGGATCTGGAGTCGGATTTCGAGCCGGAATACGAAATTATCACCGGCAAGGAGGACGTCGTCGAGCTGCTGCGGCGCAACGCGAGTTCGATGAAGAGCATCTTTCTCGCGACTGACCCTGATCGCGAGGGCGAAGCGATTGCATTTCACGTCGCGCACTTGATCGGCGGATCGACCAAGCGGTTTCAGCGGGTGTTGTTCAACGAGATTACGAAGGACGCGGTGCAACGCGCGCTGGCGAAGCCGGGCGAAATCGACTTGGCCAAGGTTGACGCGCAGCAGGCGCGTCGCGTGCTGGATCGTCTGGTGGGCTACCTGGTATCGCCGCTGTTGCAGAAGATCATCGCGCGCGGGCTATCGGCGGGGCGGGTGCAGTCGGTGGCGCTGCGGTTGATCTGCGAGCGCGAAGCCGAGATTCGCGCGTTTGTGGCGCAGGAATACTGGACGATCGACGCGCATCTCCTGACTGCGAAGCGCGAGGCGTTTGTCGCGCGGCTCGCGCGGATCAAAGGCGAGAAGGCGGAAGTCGCGGACGATAAGACGGCGAAGCAGATTGTCGCGGCGGCGGCGAAGCATCCGTTCAAGCTCAGCGATCTGGCGACGAAACCGCGCAAGTCCTCGCCGTCCGCGCCGTACACGACGTCCACGTTGCAGCAGGATGCCGCGCGGCGGCTGGGTTATTCCAATGACCGCACGATGCGCGTGGCGCAATCGTTGTACGAAGGCGTGGACGTGGGCAAGGAGGGCAGCGTCGGTCTCATCACGTACATGCGAACGGACTCGACGCGGTGCGCGCCCGAGGCGATTGCGGCGGTTCGCGAGTTCATCGGCAGCGGGTTCGGCGCGGACTATGTTCCGGCCAAGCCGCGTCAATATGTAACCAAGAAGTCCGCGCAGGACGCGCATGAGGCGATTCGGCCGACGGATGTGATGCGCGACCCGGCGAAAGTCAAGCGCTATCTGGATGCCGATCAATTCAAGCTGTATGAATTGATCTGGAAGCGATTTGTCGCGTCGCAGATGGCGGACGCGAAGTTTGACGTGACGACCGCGGTGCTGGTTTCCGGCATCTACGAATTTCAGGCGAGCGGACGGCGCGTGATATTTCCGGGGCATTTGGCGGCGATGGCCGAGTTCGTGGAAGAGAAGAACGGTGACGAGGCCGAGCAGTTGGCGGAGCATCTCTCGCGCGAACTGCCGCCGCTCGAAGTCGGCAAGACCTACGCTCTGGACAAGCTCGATCCGCAGCAGCACTTCACGCAGCCGCCGCCGCGCTATAACGCCGGCTCGCTGGTGAAGACGCTTGACGAGCTGGCGATCGGCCGCCCCTCCACGTACGCGAGCATCATCTCGGTGTTGGTGAAGCGAAAGTACATTGACCAGAAGGAGCGGCGGTTTCATCCGACGACGTTGGGTGAAACGGTGAGCAAGCTGCTGGTTGCGCAGTTTCCCGACGTTTTCAATGTCAGCTTCACGGCGCAGATGGAAGAAGAGCTGGACGAGATCGAGAATGACGGAGTGGCCTGGCGCAAGGTGGTCAAGGATTTTTACGGGCCGTTCCGCAAGAATCTCGACAAAGTCACGAAGCGCAAGGACGAGTTGAAGAAAGCGACGACTGAACAGACCGACAAGAAGTGTCCCGATTGCGGCTCGCCGTTAGTGGTCAAGTGGGGTCGCTCGGGTCAGTTCCTCGGTTGCTCGGCCTATCCGGAATGCAAGCACACGCAGCCGCTGGACGGCGACCAGGCGCCAAAAGCGCCGGACAAGGAATGTCCGAAGTGCGGGAAGCCGATGGCCGTCAAGCGCGGTCGATTCGGCTGGTTTTACGGTTGTACGGGCTACCCGGACTGTCGGACGATCCTGCCGCTTGAAGACAAGGAGTCGGTGCCGTGTCCACGCGACGGTTGCGGGGGGCAGGTCAGTATGCGGCGATCGAAGCGGGGGAAGTCGTTCTGGGGATGTTCGAAGTATCCCGAATGTGATTTTGTCTCCTGGAACAAGCCGGTGCGAGAGAATTGTCCGAATTGCGGCAATACCTATATGGAAGACAAGACGCTCAAGACGGGCCGGATCTTCCACTGCCCGAAGTGCAAGCACAAGATTGAGGTTGCCACCGAGCAAGCGTGAGTCCGACACTGCCGGAATTGCTGGCCGATTTCCTGTTGGACATTTCCGCGCGGAAGCGTCGGTCAGGGCACACGATCGCGGCGTACGGGAGCGACATTCGCCAGCTCATTGAGCACGTGCGGAAGGATGCGCCCGATTTGGGCGCGGAGCGTCTGAGCGTTTCCGCGATCCGCGGACACTTGCAGGAACTGGCCCTTTCCGGTTTAGCGCGCGCGTCAATTGAGCGCAAGCGCGCGGCGATTTCGGAGTTCGCGAAATATCTTGTGCGCGCCGGCCGGTTGCGCGAGAATCCGACCACGCGGCTGGGCCGGGCGCGGAGCTCGCGCAAGCTCCCGCAGGTTTACAGCCAGGCGCAGGTCGCCGCCGTGCTCGACCGGGCCGGCGACTCCGACTTTCCGGCGGTTCGCACGCGAGCTCTGTTGGAGTTCTTGTACGGTTCGGGCCTGCGGATTTCCGAGTTGTTGTCCTTGCGAACTCTGGATGTCGATCCTCGGCAAGGGACCGTTCGCGTGACCGGCAAGGGCTCCAAACCGCGTGTGGTCCCGCTGTCGCGGGCGGCGCTGGCGGCATTTGCCGACTACGTGACGGCGCGCACCAAGCACGTATCCGCGCTTCCGGCGGGTGCGCCGGAGGCGCTCTGGTTGTCCGATCGGGGCAAACCGTTGACCCGGTTTCGCGCCTACCGCATCGTTCGAGACGCGCTGGCCGCGTTGTACGGCGACCGGTCTTCGCCTCACGTGTTGCGTCATTGTTTTGCCACACATTTACTGGAACGCGGTGCGGATCTGCGCGCGGTCCAGGAATTGCTGGGGCACAGTTCATTGGGAACGACCCAGAAATATACCCATGTCACCGCCGAGCGGCTGAAGCTGGTACACGAGCAAGCTCACCCGCACGGCGAGAAACTGCGTTAATGACCCGGTCCGAATAGCACGGACTTTCCACATGATCCCGAGGTAGCCGAATGAGAACGAAGATCTCCTCGATCCATTTCAAGGCCACAGATTCGCTGAAGGAATTCGCGGAGGCGGAGGTTGGCCGCTTGAACAAGCTTGACGATCGGATTTTGAACTGTGAAATTGAGTTTTCCTACACGAAGGACGACAAGAAGGCGCACATTCAGGTTAGCCTGAACGGCGCGGTGCTGAACGCATCGGAGACCACGGACGATTTTCGCAAGTCGGCGGTATTGGCGGTTGACAAACTCGAGCAGCAGGTGAAGAAATTGAAGGGCAAGCTTCAGGCGAAGCGGGCCGAGGCGGACGAGGAGTGATTCGCCCGGGGTTCACGCGGAGATAGAGGGGCGATGCCGACGCTTCAAGTTGACGAATTTTTGCAGGCGATGCGCGAGCGGTTGTTGCTCAAGCTCGTGAACAGTCCGCGCGGTCTGGTTCGGCGGATCACGCAGAAGGACCTTCACCGGCCCGGACTTGCGCTGGCGGGATTTATTGATCTTTTCACCTTTGATCGGGTGCAGATTTTGGGGAATACGGAGGTGCGCTATCTGGCGACGTTGACTCCGGCGCAGCTCGACCAGAGTTTGCGCGGAATCCTTCGGTTCGAGATTCCCTGCATTATCGTGACGAACTCCAATTCGGTGCCGGCGGCGCTGGTGCAACTGAGCGACGAGGCGGGCAGTTGTGTGTTCGTGACGCCGCTCAGCACGACCGAATGCACGCACCTGCTTTCTGACTATCTCGATCACAAGTTCGCGCCGTCGATGACGGTCCACGGCTCGTTGGTGGACGTTTACGGAACGGGGATGCTATTCACGGGGCGGAGCGGGATCGGCAAATCGGAGGTGGCGCTGGACCTCGTGGAGCGCGGACACCGGCTGGTGTCGGATGATCTTGTGCACATGACGCGGATGGCGGACAACGTGTTGATGGGCAGCGGCTCCGATACGATCCGGCACTACATGGAAATTCGGGGGATCGGGATTATCGACATCGCGCGAATGTACGGAGTGCGCGCGATCCGGATTCAGAAGCGCATCGAGACCGAGGTCGAGTTGGTGGATTGGTCTCCGGAAGAGGACTATGAGCGGACCGGACTCGAGGACCAGTTCAAGGGCTACCTTGGCGTCCGGCTGCCCTATGTGCGACTGCCGATCTTTCCGGGGAAGAACATCACCGTGATCGCCGAGACGATCGCGCTGAATCTGCACTTGCGGGTGTACGGCGTGCACCCGGCGAAGGCGTTCAGCGAGGCGTTGACCAACGCGATGAAGAATCGTGGTTCGCTCGAGAATTATCTCGAAAAGGACTATGAATAAGGCGGATTCATGGCGGTTGCGGCCCTCATAGTCACGCATGGCGACGTCGGTCGCGCGATGCTGGATTCGATCGAACGCACACTGGGGAGCCAGGGTGACGTCGCGGTGATCTCGAACGAGGCGCTGGCACTGGATCAACTGGTGGAATCGGTTCAAGCGCAGCTTGCGCAACGTCCGACGATCATGTTTGTCGATTTTTGCGGCGGCTCACCGTATGTGGTCTGTCGGACCTGCCGGAATTCCCTTCCTCAGGGCGCCGTGATTTCCGGCGTCAACCTCCCGATGCTGATCTCGTTTTTCACGAAGCGAAACAAGTTACCGTTTGCCGAGCTGGTGGCGACCGTCAAGGCCGACGGTTTGCGTGGTATTGAACTACTGACCGAATGATTCTGAAGCTTCCGTGGCAAAAAGACAAGCTGGTTTACCCGCTCGTGCGCGTGGACGACCGGCTGTTGCATGGGCAAGTGATCGTGGGGTGGGGTCAGACGCTGGATCTGGACCTGCTGATCCTGGCGTCGGACCGAGTGGTGAAGGACGAGCCGGCCTTGCGGATCTACGCGGGTTTGATCCCCGAAGAGATGCACGGTGAGGTGCTGTCCCTCACGGAGACGGCCGAGCGCTGGGTGCGGGGCGATTTGGACGGCAAGAAGGCGATGATTGTCGTGGAAGCGCCGGTCGATGCGCTCAAGTTGTTTCGGCTGGGCGCGCCGCTGAAGGTGTTGACGATCGGCGGCCTGCACTTTCGCGAGGAGCGCGAGGAGTTGCTGCCTTATGTGTACTTGTCGGAGTGGGATCGCACGACGCTTGGCGAACTGCGCAAAGAGGGTGTGAAGATCCGCTGTCAGGACCTGCCAACGGCTCAGCCGGTGGCTTACGAGGACTAAGAACGTGGACGGACGAAGAGCCGAACTTCAAGTCGGGGCCGCGGTGATTCTCTCGCTCGCCGTACTGATCGGCGGGATCATGTGGGGGAAGGGGTTCAGTCTGAAGGTATCGCGGCGCCCGATTACGGTGGAATTTCAGAACGTGGGTGGGCTTGAACCCGGCTCCAACGTGCTGGCCAACGGTGTCGTCCAGGGCCGCGTGTCCGAGATTGTTTTAAAAGACGGGCGTGTGAAGATCGAGGCGACCCTGGATAACGACGTCGTCTTGTTCTCGGACTACCGGATCGTGATCGAGTCGCCGACCCTGATGGCGGGGAAGGTGTTGTCGGTCTATCCCGGCGCATTGCCGCCGACGATCAACACAGCGGGCGTGACCCTGCGCGGCGCGGAGCCACTCGGCGTCGGCGAGGCGGTGTCCCTGTTCATGGACTTGTCGGGTGACCTGAAGGCGACGATGGTCAACCTGAACAATCTGCTCATCCATCTGAATGAAGTCGTGGGCGACACGGCGAATCAGACCAGCATTCGCGATCTGCTGAAAAATGCGGGCGACGTGGCGGGTCAGTCGGCGGATCTGCTGCGCGAGAATCGCGCGCAGTTGAAACTGACGTTGGCTCAGTTGTCGGCGACGATTGAGACGGCGCAGCGCGTGGCGGAGTTGGCCGACCGGCGCATGGGCACGACGATCGACGGTGTGGACTCGCTGGTCTTGCAGCTTGCCGATCTGGCGTCTTCCCTGCAGCAGGTGACGACAAACCTGAACAGTGATAGCACCACGGCGGGTCGCTTGCTGAACGATGACGAGTTGTACATTCGTCTCAACAGCGCGCTTTCCGAGGTCGACTCGTTGGCGAATTCGATCCGCACAAAAGGTCTGCGCAACAAGATCGTGCTGTTCTGACCCCATGCAGGGGAGCCGGCAGCATTTTGGCGATAGCGCTTTTCCCGGTTCGTCCGGGGAAAGCGTTGCTGTTTTAGAGCCTCGGAGTACTCAAGTGCGATGGATTTAGCACCCGCCGACCAACTGCAGGTTAACCTGCTTCGGCTGTGGCAGCACGAAGCGTTACAGCAGGGTGCGCCCGCGCGTGAGGAAATCCGGCCGGTGCTGACCGATTTGATGCGGGTGATACTGCGTCCGCATCCCGCGCTCGTTTTCGCGGAAGGCTCGCCCGAGGCGCGGGTGATTCGCGGACTTTTCCCGGCCGGACTCCCCTCGGCTGGCGCCGCGCGTGAGTTGGCCGAGGCGCTTCGTCGGCCGCTGGAGTTGGACGCTCGGGATTGCGGCCTCGTCGGGGACTCCGTGGTGATGCGGGAGTTGCTTGAGGTTGCGGCGCGACTGGCCCCGACGACGGCCACCGTGCTGATTTCGGGGGAAACGGGCACGGGCAAGGAGCTGCTTGCGAGATTCGTGCACACGCGCTCGTTATGCGGGTCGCGGCCGCTGGTTACCATGAACTGCGCGGCGCTCTCGGAATCGTTGCTGCTTTCGGAGTTGTTCGGATATGAACCGGGGGCCTTTACGGGAGCGTCAGCGCGCGGTCGTCAGGGCAAATTGGAGGCGGCCGACGGGGGCGGGCTGTTTCTCGATGAGATCGGTGACCTTCCCGCGGCAGGTCAGGCGGCGTTGTTGCGATTCCTGGATTCCGGCGAGATCCAGAAGCTCGGGCGGGTCAAACCAATTCAGGTGAACGCACGGTTGATTTGCGCGACGAATCGCCAATTGGAACCACTCGTGGCGGCGGGAGCATTTCGCGCGGACCTGTACTATCGCATCGCTCTGTTGCCGCTTGCGCTTCCGCCGCTGCGCGACCGGCTGGAGGATTTGCCGCTGCTGGTGCGCGAGTTCATGGTCCAATTGCAACGCTCACATCGTCGCGCGCGGCCCGATCGCGTCGCAGACGAGGCGATGAACATGCTGTTGACTCACGGCTGGCCGGGAAACGTACGTGAACTTCGTTTCACACTCGAGCGCGCGTTCCTGCTGTGCGATGAAGAAGCGATCGCCGTGAGACATCTGCCCGCACTCGCGGAACGCGGACCGGACGCTAAGCCGGATTCCCGTGGCTCGGAGATCGCGGGAAGGTTGGCGCAGGTCCGAAGCTCGCTGTTCCGCGATCGCGATCATTGGGCGCGATTCCTGTGCGCGCGGATGGACCGCGAAATCTCGAATTCCGATGTGACGGCGGAGTTCGACTTGAGTGAGGCGGCGGCGCGGGTTCGGCTCTCGACGCTGGTCAGTCTCGGATTACTTACGGCCAGCGGCGCCAAGCGGGGTCGGCGCTATCGGGTCCATCTCTGACGTTCGGCGGCCGGGTTGATTCAAACCGTCACGACTCACTCTACCTTGCCTTGCTTTTCCATCTCAAATGTCGCATATTATAAAGTTACGGATATTCGGCTTCCGGGGGGCTTTGCGTCGCGCGCGAGCCTCGTGGCCCGGTTCGTCATGACGCGTAAACAACTGATTTAGATAAACTTTGGCGATCATATCTCCCCGGACATTTCGCGGCACGCGCGATTTTTTGCCTTCCGAGCTCATCGCCCGACGCGCTATAGTGTCCGTGGTAGAAGAGGCGTATCGGCGCTACGGCTTCCAGCCGCTCGAAACGCCGGCCATCGAGTACTTGGAGATTCTCACCGGCAAGTCCGAGGAGAATGACAAGCTCATCTATGAAATCAAGCGCGCCCGGGGGGACAACGAAGAGACGGATGAGTCGGCGATTGCCCTCCGCTACGATTTGACGGTACCGTTGGCGCGAGTGGTCGCGCAATACGCGGAACTGCCGCGGCCATTCAAGCGCTACCAGATTCAGCCCGTCTGGCGCGCGGATCGGCCGCAGCCGCGACAGGGCCGCTTCCGCGAGTTTGTGCAGTGCGATGCGGATATCGTGGGGACGAGTTCGCTGCTGGCTGACGCGGAGATCATAGCGCTGACGTATGAAGTACTGCGGGATTTGGGATTTGAGAAGTTTCGCATACGATTGTCGTCGCGGAAGTTCTTGCACGGGCTATCTGAACTTGTGACCGGCGATCAAGTGCACTTCGCCCGATTCTGCCGTTGTTTGGACAAGTTGGACAAGCTCGGCTGGGACGGAGTTGAACGGGAATTTGTCGCCAATGAGATTCCGGCGGCGCGGGCCCGCGAGTTGGTGACACAGATCTCGGCATCCGCTGGCCATGATCCGGATTTCCCGGCCGTGCACCGACTCCTGAGCACAAACCCGACAGCCTCCGGCGGAATAGACGAAATCGAGGCGGTCTATCGCGCGGCGCTCGAGTTGGGCGTGCCCGTGGCCTCCCTGAGTTTCGATCCGACGCTCGCCCGCGGCCTCGACTATTACACGGGTCCGATCTTCGAGACCGTCCTGCCGGATCATCCGCACATCGGTTCACTGACCGGCGGTGGTCGCTATGATGGACTGGTCGGAACCTTTTCCAAGGCAAACGTGCCGGCCACGGGTACGACGATTGGTCTCGACCGGATTCAGACAGCGCTCACGCAGCTCGGAAAGTTTGCCGCCGCAGCTTCGACGACGCAGGCACTTGTCGCTCGCTTCGACGACGGCGGGATGTCGGAAAATTTGCGGATCGCCGCGGAGCTTCGGCGGGCAGGTTTCCGCGTGGAAGTCTGGTATGATGATGATCGGATGAAAAAGCAGTTTGCTTATGCCGACAAGCAGGGCATCCCGCTGGTACTGATCTGCGGCCCCGAAGAACGCGCGAAGAGCGAGGTGGCGGTCAAGAATCTGCGCACGGCCGAGCAGATTTCGGTGCCGCGTTCGGAACTCGCGCCGCGTGTTTCGTCCTTGCTGAAATAGTCGGTCCCAAGGCGCCACCGATCGACCGTGCGATTTGCGACGCCACTGCTATTCGGGACTCTGTTGCAACGCTACCAGCGCTTCCTGGCCGATGTGCGATTGGAGTCCGGGGAGCACATCGCGGCACACTGTCCGAATTCGGGAAGCATGAAGGGCGTGAATGTTCCCGGCGCGCGGGTCGCGGTCAGCCATCATCCGAGTCCGACGCGCCGATTGCAATACACCTGGGAGTTGATCCATCTCGAAGGGGGCTGGGTCGGCGTGAATACGCTGATCCCCAATCGGCTGGCGGCCGATGCATTTGAGACGGGACTTATTCCGCGCTTTCGCCGCTATGTCAGCTACCGGTCTGAAGCGAAGATTGCCGCGGACACGCGCATTGATTTTGTGATGGGTGCAGCGGAGCGGATGTGGGTCGAGGTGAAAAATGTTACGCTGGTCGAAGCCGGGGTGGCGAAATTCCCCGACAGTGTGACGACGCGCGGTGCGAAACATCTTGAACATCTCACTCGACATGCGCGGACCGGCGGCCGATCGGCCATGCTCTATGTCTGTCAGCATCACGCGGCCGAACGTTTCACCAGCGCCGATGAAATCGATCCGACCTACGGGGCCTTGTTGCGGCGCGCGGTGGCGGCGGGAGTTGCCGTTGAAGTGTGGATCGCCACGGTCACGCCTGAAGAAATCCGACTGCGCGAGCGGTTGCCGTTTCAATTGACCTGATGAAATTGCCGGCGCAGTCACGCGCTCGCCGGGGCACGGAACACGTATGCACGAACTCGTTACATTACATCCTGACTTGACCGCCCGCCCCGACCCGCTGCGCGCAGCCGCCGGGGAGGTCGGAACCGGCCCCGCCGTCTATATCCGGACGTACGGTTGTCAGATGAATGTGTCCGACTCGCAGACGATTGAGTCCTTGTTAGCGGCCCACGGCTACCGCTTTGTCGACGCTCCGGATCAGGCGGATGTGGTGCTGGTTAATACCTGCATGATTCGCGAGACGGCCGAGGTGCGGGCGCTGGGTCAACTATCCAATCTCTCGCAGCTCAAGAAGCGGAACCCGCACCTGGTGATTGGGATTCTCGGTTGTGTCGCGCAGGCGAAGCGCAATGAGATCCTGGACGAGAAATCGTTCGTCGATCTCATCGTCGGCCCCGACTCCTATCGCAAGCTGCCGGTATTGCTGGAGGAGCGGTTCATCAGTCCGCCCGGCTCACGCGGATTGCTCGAGACGACGCTGTTGCGGGATGAACTGTACGACGATATCGTTCCCCGGCACGTCGGCGGCGTCGCCGCTTTCGTTACGATCATCCGGGGTTGCGACAAGTTTTGCAGCTTCTGCGTGGTTCCGCGCACACGTGGCCGCGAACGTTCGCGTCCGCTGCCGTCGATTGTGCGGGAGGTGGAAGCTCTATTGTCGGCGGGTGTGCGGGACGTGATGCTGCTCGGCCAGAACGTGGACTCCTATCGCTGGGAGGGTCACGACTTCGCGGACTGTTTGCGCACCGTGGCCGATCTGCCGGGCATTGCGCGCGTGCGGTACATGACGTCACATCCAACGGACATTTCGTCAAAGCTGCTGGAGACGATGGGCGGGCATTCGAAGATTATGCCGTTCTTGCATCTGCCCGTTCAGGCCGGGGACAACCGCGTGTTGCACGCGATGAACCGACACTATACGCGCGAGCGCTATCTGGAGATTATTGACGAAGCGCGGGCCAGAGTTCCAGACCTGGCTCTGTCCACGGACATTATCGTCGGGTTTCCGACGGAGACGGAGGCGGAGTTCGAGGCCACGCTGGATCTGGTTCGGCGCGTGCGGTTCGACACCGCGTTTACCTTCAAGTACTCGGCGCGTCCGCTGACAAAGGCTGCGCGGCTGGTGGATAACATTCCGGAGCCGGTGAAGGTCAACCGGCTTGAGCGCTTGATCGCGCTTCAGCAGCAAATTCAGGAAGCGCGGAATCGTGAGCAGCTCGGCCGCTCGACGGAGATTCTCGTTGAGGGGCCGGCGCCCAAGGACGATCGGATGTGGACCGGCCGAACTCCTGATTTCCGTCCCGTGGTGATTCCGCGCAACGGCGAGGTGGCCGGGGATCTCGTGCGCGTTCGCCTTGACGAATTGATCGGCTTTACGTTTCGCGCGGTCCGGCTGAATTGACTTTCGCGCCGGAGCGCACCGCGGTTCCGGCACACCCTCCTCGGTTCGATTGATTCTCCTACTTACATCGTATTCTTGAGGCGCTACCATGTGGATTCTCCGCTGGTTTCTGCTGATTGTCGTGCTGTTTTTTCTGGTGGGATTCTTCTCGCAGAATTCCGATCAGGTGGTCTCGGTGCGCCTGTTGGGCTGGAGCTCCCCGGACTTACCGCTGGCCTACATGCTGTTTCTGGCGGGACTGATCGGGTACGTGCTGTGTTTGCTCGTGGCGCTGGTCAATCAACTGCGGCTGCGATCACAGATCGCGAATTTGAAGCGTGAGAGCCGAGCCCAGCAGACCGAACTTGACCGCTTGCGCAATTTTGCCATTGAGGAAGATTCGCTCGGCAGCCAAAGCGAGGTGGGCTCGTGACATTCGCTGAAGCCTTCACGCTGTTGTTGTTGGTGGCCGTGGTCGCGCTCGGCGCCTATCTCTACATGCAGCGTCGGGAATCGAGCGGCAAGGAGCCGATTAGTCCGTACACGGAGGGCTTGCGCGCCGTGCTGGAGGGCGACCGCTTCCGCGCGGCGCAGAAACTGCGCGAATCGGTGGCGCGTGATTCGTCGAATGTGGACGCGTATCTGCGCCTGGGAGTGCTGGCCGCGGAGACCGGCGACTTGGTCAAGGCGATCAAGATTCATCGCGCCTTGACGTTTCGCGCCGATTTGACGCAGTTGCAGAAGGCGGAAGTCTATCGGGCATTGGCCGAGGACTTTCTGAAATCGGGCGATCAGGCCCGGGCGCTCGAGGCGGTGGAGCATGTGTTGTCGCTTTCGAAGAAGGATCAATGGTCGCTGGAGCGGAAGATGGCGCTGCACATCGCGCAGCAGGATTGGAACGGCGCTTTTGAGGCGGCGGAACGTCTGGCTTCAGCCGGGGGCAGCGTGAGCGCTCGCCGGCTGGCCGTCTTGAAAACTCAGGACGGGATGCGGCTCTGTCGCGATCGCAAGGAACGTGACGGTCGCATCCAGTACCGCGAAGCGATCAAGCACGACCCGACCCTGCCGGCTCCGTATCTCTACTGGGGTGATTCGTACATCCGCGAGAGCCGGACCGAGGATGCCGTCAAGATCTGGAAGCGGCTCCTGGAAATGAACCCGGAACGCGCGCATCTTGTATTTGAGCGTCTTGAAACGCACCTCTTCGATCTGGGGCGCTTCTCGGAAATCGAGCAGATCTATCGTGGACTGACGCGATCGAATTCTCACACGGTTCATGCGTTCGCGGCCCTCTCGCGTTTTCTGGAGAAACGGGGCGACCGTTCCGACGCGGTAACGGTTCTGAATGAGGGGTTGGCGCAGAACCCGGACAGCCTTTGGCTGCGGCGGCGGCTGGTTCAGATCTATGCGGACGTGCGTGACGTCGATCGGGTGATGTCACTGACCCGGGACCTGTTGTCGCGGGTGATGCACGAAAGCTACGAGTTCAAGTGCGACTCATGCGGCAACATCTCGCTGGAGCCGCTGTGGTTGTGTCCGAAATGCAATCAACTGGATACCTATCATGCGTAGAGTTCTCCTCCTTGTCTTCATCATGGCCGGTGCGGCGATGGCCAAGACGGCGATCGATCTCATGGCAGAAGGCCGTTTTACCGAGGCGCGAGCGATTTTGGACACGACCCAGGCCAGCCCTCGCTACCAGCTCCTCCTGTATGCGATGACGGAGACTGACGCTCAGCGGGCCTGCTCGCTCTATACGGCAATCACCGCTCGCTATCCGGGTACGGATTGCGACAGTGTCGCGCGCGAGCGGCTGGATCTGGCGCGTCAGATGGGGTTCACCGGAACTCAGCCGGTGGCGGCAACGCAGCCCGCGGAGCTGATCGCCGGCCGCTCCGACAACAAGAGCGGCGAAGTCATTTTGTCTGATGCGCGGGCCTCACAAGCAGCGACTCCGAAAGCCGGTGTAGAATCAAAGCCGAGAGTCGAGACGCCCAAGACCGAGCCCGTAGCCGTTGCGCCGTCCACCGAGCGCACGAAGATCGCGTCAACGGTGGACGCTGCGAGTTCTGCAGCCGCCAAGCCGCCGGTCCAGACGGTCACGAGCCCCGAGCCGAAAGCGGCCGCGAAGCCCGAGGTCAAGAGCGAAACGAAGACCGCGTCAACACCGCTGGTGGCGGACGCTGCACCGGTTTCGCCCAAGGCGGCCGCTAAACCGGCAGTGGCGACACCGACGCCACCGGTTGTTGAGACGCCCAAAGTTGAAAAGCCGGCGGCGAAATCACCGCCGAATGTCGAGACGAAAATCGACGTCCCGGCAATCGCCGGTGCGAAGGCGACCGAACCGATCAAGCCGCCCAAGGTAACGGCGCCGACATCCGTAGCGAATACTCCGACGACGTCCGAGGTCACGAAAGCGGCGGGACCCGCAACCAAAGCGGAAGCTCCGACGACGGCGACGAAAACAAATGCAACGGATCAGTCGAAACCTGTCCCGCCCGTTCCGCCGAAACCGACTTCGAAGCAGAAGCAGGACCAAACTGGAAGTGTCGAACGCAAACCGGAGTCTCCGGGGGCGAATGCCGGTAGCGTGGCACCTGCCAAGCCGGTCGCAGGGGAAACACCGACCGCCACTGAACCGGCGAAAACGGCGCCCCCTTCCGCGACGAAACCCGCACCGGCTCAAACCAAGCCGGTGGCACAGCCGGCCACCGAGTCGAACAGCGAGCCGGCGACGAAGCCGCTGCCGATGCCGAAAGAAAACCCAAAACCTGCGCAACCGACACCGGCCAAGGTCGCTCCCGGCGAAGAGAAATCGCCGCCACCATCCAAAAGCGTTACCGCCGAGGCCGAGCGCACAGGTGAGATCAAGCCTGCCTCAGCTTCTTCCGAACGATCTGCTGTGCACTCGTCAGCGAAATCCGGCGGATGGTTTATTCAGGTCGGCGCGTTTGGCAATCCTGACAACGCTCACCGACTGGCACAGAAACTGGAGAGCGCCGGATATGGTGTCAAGCTTGTGCCACGCGTACAGGGTGACAAAGAGCTGCTGCAAGTTCGCGTGGGTGGCTATGCCAGTCGCGATGAGTGCGTTCCGGAGGTGGACAAGCTGAAGTCCCAATTCAGTGTCCCTGCTGTAATTATCACGGAATGACCGCGTATTCACACACGATCTTGACGGCGCCGTCTCAGCTCGTGCGGGACGGCGCTTGCATTCACCGACGCCGAGCACGATAGTCTTCGCTGCCCTTCAGCTCACGACTCCGAATCGATTCGATCATGTCAACCCCCATGCTCAAGCAGTATCACGAGATCAAGGCCAGCTATCCTGATGTCGTGTTATTCTATCGCATGGGCGACTTCTTCGAGATGTTTTTTGAAGATGCGAAGCTGGCGGCGGAGGTGCTCGGTCTCACGTTGACTAAGCGCGGGCACGGTATTGAGGGCGATGTCCCGCTGGCGGGCTTTCCGCATCATCAGCTGGAGAACTATCTGGCGCGGATGACGCGGGCCGGATATCGCGTGGCGGTTTGCGAGCAGGTCGAGGACCCGAAGCAGGCTAAGGGAATTGTCAAGCGCTCGGTTACCGAGGTCGTGTCGGCCGGCACCACGTTCTCCGAGCGCGCGCTGGATGAATCGAAGAACAACTATCTCGCCAGTGTGTTCTTGCAGGACGAGCATGCGGGTCTGGCTTATGCGGATGCGACCACGGGTGAATTCTTTACGGGGGTACTGCGCTTGTCGGAACTGCCCGCGCGCATCGCGGCTCTGGAGCCGTCCGAGCTGCTGTGCGCGCACGACCAGCGTGCGGCGATTGAAGCCTGTCTGGATCGCGTCCAGCTGGCGCTGACGGTATTACCGCGCTGGCACTTTTCCAGCGAGGCGGCGACGAAGACGCTGACCGGGCATTTTGGCGTCGCGAATCTGAAAGGTTTTGGACTCGGCGACCTCGACCTCGCGGTGTGCGTGGCGGGCGCTTTGGTGGACTATTTGCGCTCCATGCTGGTGGAGCGTCCGGACGTGCTGCACGACTTACAAGTGTACACGGAGGGCGGTGAACTGCTGATGGACGCGAGCACGCGCCGTCATTTGGAGCTCGTCAACTCGGCTTCGGGCGAACCGCGGGCCACGTTGTACTATGTACTGAATCGTACGCGCACCGCGCCGGGCGCGCGGCTATTGCGGCGCTGGCTGCTGGCGCCGCTCGCGAATTTGGAATCGATTAACGAGCGGCAGGCACGAGTTGCCTATCTGGTCGAGAACCCGTCCTTGCTTGCGTCGGTCGGCGAGTGGCTGGCGGGCACCGGCGATTTGCAGCGCACGTTCAGCCGCCTCGCCACGCACCGCGGATCCCCCCGTGACGCGATTCTCGTTCGCACGGTACTCGAGAAGCTGCCAACCCTCCATAGCAAGTGGTCGGCGTTTCCGGACACGCCGTTGCAACCGCTCTTGGACGAATTGCCTCCGCAGACGGCCCTGGTCGATTTCCTCCGATCCGTGCTGGTCGACGATCCGCCGCTGACGGTCGGTGAGGGTCGATCGATTCGCGACGGTTTTTCGACCGATCTTGACGAACTCCGAAATGTGCGCAAGCACGCGGGCGAGTGGATCCTGGCGCACCAGAGCGACGAGCGCAACCGGACGGGGATCAGTTCGCTCAAGATCGGCTATAACCGGGTCTTCGGCTATTATATTGAAATCACGCACGCGCACAAGGACAAGGTGCCCGCGAGCTATATCCGCAAGCAAACCTTGACCGGAGCCGAGCGCTACGTGACGCCCGAGCTCAAGGCGTGGGAAGAGAAGATCTTGAATGCCGACGAGCGAATCAGTGTCCTCGAAACCGAGATCTGGGACAAGGTCAAGGTTGAACTCCAATCTCATGCCGAGACGATTAACCGCCTGGCGCGGGCACTGGCTGAATTCGATGTTTATCAGAGTCTGGCCCGGGTTGCCCGCGAATGTCGTTTCGCTCGTCCTGCGTTGTCCGGGGGCGGCGAACTTCGCATTGTCGGCGGCAGACATCCCGTCGTGGAATCGCTCTTGCCTCCCGGGACCGGGTTTGTCGCGAATGATCTGGTGATGGGCCTGCCCGATTTCCAGATCATGGTGTTGACCGGCCCGAACATGGCCGGCAAGTCCACCTACTTGCGGCAGAACGCTCTCATCGTCATTCTCGCCCAGATTGGCTCGTTTGTGCCGGCCGAGGCCGCCTCGGTTGGCATTGTCGATCGAATCTTCACCAGGATCGGCGCCGGGGACAACCTGGCCGGGGGGGAATCGACGTTTCTGGTCGAGATGAGCGAAGTGGCGAACATTCTCCGTAATGCCACGCCGCGGTCGCTGGTAGTGCTGGATGAGGTCGGACGCGGCACTTCGACGTACGATGGCCTGTCGCTGGCCTGGGCAATTACAGAGTACCTGCACGAGCATCCGGCTGTGGCGGCCAAGACGCTCTTTGCGACACACTATCATGAGCTGAACAAGCTGGCCATTCAGTACGATCGGGTCCAGAACTACCGCGTCGAAGTTGAAGAGTGGGGGGACCGGGTTGTCTTTCTGCATCGGATCTCGAAGGGCGAAACTGACCGTTCATACGGCATTGAGGTGGCACGACTTGCCGGACTGCCGCTTTCCATCGTGGAGCGCGCTCGTCACCTGTTGCCGACCTGGGAACCGGCTCGAAGCGGCGAATGCGCCCCGGTTGCCCCCCCCCGGCAGGCCCCTACTTTTCAGCTAACTCTATTTGAAAACAATAGTCAGAGTGTCCTCTCCGCCCTCCAAAAGCTCGATGTGGAGCGACTTAGCGCTCGTGAGGCGTTGGATAAGCTATTTGAAATAAAGGAGATGCTGAATGGAAAGGAGTCATAGAAGTTGCACCCATAGGCTTGACTCTCGGTTAGCTTTTCCTTATTTTTAATAGAACTACGATTTTTTGAAGAGGTGAAAAAGGACTCTTGCTGCGTGGTGGACCCCTCCGCCCGAAAACGATTTGATCTGCATTGGCTTCGCTGTAATCAGGAGGGTCACATGACTGCACCTCATTTGATGGTCGCGGCACTGTTGGCGATTGTATTTGTTTGTGCGCCATTTGCCAGCGCCGCTACATTCGTGATTGGCCGTTACGCGGGCGAGTTTCTATCGCTCGGAGCGGGTGCTCGGCCATTGGCCATGGGCGGAGCGTCAGTTGCGGAGCCTTTGGCGTCGTCGGCGGTGTATTACAATCCTTCGGCGCTCGCGGGGCTTCAGCGACAACACGTTGAGTTCATGCACGCGTCGCAGTTTGACAATCTTTACACTTACGACTATTTGTCATTCGCGCGGCCGCTGCGCGGCGGTCTGTCCGGCGGGCTCACGCTTCTGTACACTCGGGTGTCTGATATCCCGCTGACCCGGCTATCGGATCCGTCGCTGCCGCTGAGCGATGACAATCGGGTGCTGGTCCGCGAACAGACCGGCGACCATGAGATTGCGGTGATGGCCGGCGCGGGCCGTATGTCGCGATACGGGTGGCGGCTCGGCGGCAGTGGGAAGCTCTTGATGAAGTCCGTCGCCGGCGAGTCGGCTTACGGTCTGGGTTTCGACGTGGCTGCCAGTCGCAAGGTGAATTCACGTCTGGACTTCGGACTCGCAGCCCGGGATATATCGACCAGCCTGCTCGCTTGGAGTACCGGACGGACCGAAGCGATATTGCCTTCGTTGCTGGCCGGAGCGGCCTACCACACGGATTTCAGATCGGCGAACGCACACATCGTGATTGCCGGCGATCTCGACGGGCACTTTGAATCGCGCGGTGATGCCGACCTGATCTCGGCCGGGCAACTATCGGTGCAGCCGCATGTCGGAGTCGAGTACGAGATCGCTCATACCGTGGCCTTGCGCGGGGGGATTAGCGGCGAGGACTTGACCTATGGAGCGGGTTTGCGGCTTTCCGCCCTGAGCGTGAGCGCCGCCTTTCAGGATCACGCGGACCTTGGATTCACACACCGGATTTCGGCGGCGGTAACTTGGTAATGTACTCGCCATTGGTGACGGCTAACGGCTGGGTCGCAACGGGCGAGCCGGAGTGCGGTCGATGATCTTCAGCATGACCGGCTTTGGCCGGGGTGAGGCCTCGGCGGAAGGCATCCGCGTGTATGCCGAGATTCGGACGGTGAATAACCGTTACCTTGATTTCGGCTATCGGGCGCCGCGCAGTTTGCAGAATTTCGAGCCGGAGTTGCGGGAGCTTTGCCGCAGCCGGATCCAGCGGGGCAAACTGAATCTCACGCTGAACGAGTCGCGCGGCGTGGACGCGCCGTCGGTGCTGCGGATCGATACGGGGGCGGCGCAGAAGCTGGCTCGTGAGCTGCACGAACTCGCGGTCGAGTTGGGTTTGCACGGCGGTCTGTCGCTGGAACACTTACTCCATTTTCCGGAGATTCTGTTTCCGGTGGAGAATCCGCAGGTTGCCGAACTGATGTTGACTCTGGCGCGCGCGGCGACGGAGGCGGCGCTAGCGGATTTGAAGCGCATGCGGGAGGCCGAGGGCCGGAATCTGGCGGACGATCTGCTCGAACGCACGCACGAAATAGAGCGGGCGCTGGGCGAGATCGTCGAGAAGCAGGACGGCTTACCGCAGCGGGCGCTGGAAAAGATGCGCGAGCGCATCAAGCGCCTGGTCGCGGGCGAGTCTTACGACGATAATCGGCTCGAGATGGAGTTGGCGTTTCTGGCCGACCGGCTGGATATCACGGAAGAAGCCGTGCGGCTGCGGGGGCACATTGCTGCCTTTCGCAAGACGCTGGAGTCTCCGGCGGGAACGGCGGGCAAGCGCCTCGAATTCCTGTTGCAGGAGATGAACCGCGAATCGAACACGATTGGTTCCAAAACCTCCAGCCTCGACATTTCGCACTTGAGTCTGCGCATGCGCGAGGAGATCGAACGGATGCGCGAGCAGGTTCAGAATATTGAGTAGTCGCGGGCGGCTTCTGGTCTTTGCGGCTCCGGCGGGAACGGGCAAGAGCACGATCATTTCGCGGCTGCGCGAGCGGCATTCCGACTGGGGGTTCTCGTGCAGCGCCACGACGCGGTCTCCCCGGCCGGGCGAGCAGGATGGCCGCGAGTATTTCTTCCTGGATCGCGATGAATTCCTGCGGCGAGTTGCCTGCGGCGACTTTTTTGAGCATGAAGAGGTTCACGGCGAGCTTTACGGGACTTTGCGGACGCCGACGCTGGAACGTCTGGCCCGCGGCGAAACGCTGATCTTTGACTTGGATGTCAAGGGTGCGCTGACCTTCAAGGCGGGTTTCCCCGCGGCGTTGACCATCTTCCTGCAGCCGCCGTCTCGCGCGACGCTGCGCGAACGATTGGAAAAGCGGCACACGGAGCCGCCGGAGTTGATTGAGCGGCGCCTGAATCGCGTCGAAATGGAAATTCAGCACGCGGACCGCTTTGACTGCCGCGTGATCAACGATGACTTAGAGCGAGCGGTGGCGGAGATTGAAGCCATCGTCAGCGCCAGATTTAGTGGTTAAGCACACATGAAAAGGAGACTGTGCGCGCCGTCGATTCAGCAGCCTCAAGCGACTGCGGGGGAAACGCGGCCGGTGCGCAAGTCCCAGAGAAAGGTCCGATGAAGTCAGAACACCTGTTTCCGGAAGATTACCTGCCGCGCGCGGCCAACATTTACGAGGCGGTGCTGGTGATCGCCAAGCGCGCCCGTCAAATCGGTGAGTTGCAGAAGCGGCACATTGATCGTTATTTGGGTCAGACCGAGATGCTCGAGCAGGAGGCGGCGCGCAAGCGGGCGGAGGAATCCGATGACGCCGAGCCGCCGGAACCGATCGAACGGCCGGGTTTGAAGTTTGAGAAGCCCGTCGTGCTGGCGATGGAAGAAATGCACCAGGGTCGGATTGAATACTACTATGAAGGGTAATCGCCCGCCCTATTCCCCCCCGGCCGCGCGTCCCGATCGTCAGGACCTCGCCGGCCGCAAGATCCTGCTGGGGATCACCGGCGGTATCGCCGCGTACAAGGCCGTGGAACTCGCGCGGCTGTTCGTCAAGAACGGCGCGCGGGTGCAGGTCGTGATGACCCGTGAGGCGGAGAAGTTTGTTGCTCCGCTGACGTTCGAGGCGATCACGGCGCGCAGCGTGTACATCGAGATGTTCCCGGCCCACGGCACGGAGTCGCCGTGGCACACGGAAATTGCGACGTGGTGCGATCTCGCGATGATCGTTCCCGCCACGGCCAACTGCATGGCTAAACTGGCGGCGGGATTATGCGATGATCTGTTGACGACATTGATGCTGACGATCGAGCGTCCGCGGGTGATCTGTCCGGCCATGAACCCCCGGATGTGGGCCAACCCGGCGACGCAGGACAATCTCGCCACGTTGAAGCGACGGGGCTATCGTGTCATCATGCCGGAAGAGGGACCGATGGCGCGTCCCGGCGAGGAAGATGGCATCGGCCGGCTGGCGGAACCGGAGTCCATTTATCGTGACATTAAGCACGTCCTCTCCGCGCCTCAGGACCTTCGCGGCGTGCGTGTGCTGGTGACGGCCGGGCGGACCGAGGAGTCGTGGGATCCGGTTCGCGTGTTGACGAATCGCGCTTCGGGTCGCATGGGCTTCGCGCTCGCCGAAGAAGCGCGCGAACGCGGCGCGGATGTGATGCTGATTCACGGCCCCACCGATGTGATTCCGCCGACCGGGGTCCGCATCCGCACCATCACGACCGCGGCGGAGATGACGCTGGCCGTGCGCCAGGAATTTCCGCACTCGAACATTCTCTTGATGAGCGCGGCGGTCGCGGACTACACGTTTGAGTCCACGGCTCAACACAAGATTAAAAAAGGCCTCCCGGCTTCAGAGCTGAAGCTGATCGCGACGGAGGACATCCTGAAGTCCCTCGCCGGGATGAAGGGCAATCGCGTGATTGTCGGCTTCGCGCTCGAGACGGAGAATGTTCTCGAAAACGCGCTGCGCAAGCTTCGCGAGAAGCATCTCGACATCGTGGTCGCGAACAATCCGCTGGAGCAGGGGAGTGGTTTCGCCGGAGAGACGAATCAGGTCTTGATTATTCACCGCAGCGGTCGCGTTTCCGAATTGCCCCTGCAATCGAAGCGCGAGGTTTCCCGGGAGATTCTGAATGCGGTGATCTCGCTCTATCGACACCCGGAACCGGAACCGGAGCTTGAGCCGGAAATTGACACCGATCTCACGGCGTTTGATGACGAGCCTGATCTGATCGACTCGGAGGACGTGGAATTCGACACGGCGGACGACCCGTCGGTCACGCTGGCGCCGCCGCAACAACAGCGGGAGGATCTCGACCGGCATGAAACGAGGTCATCCCGGCGGCGCAAGAAGAAACGTCGTGGTGACGGTCCGCGACCCACTCCGGGGCAAGGTCAGACCGGGCCGACCGCGCAGCAAGCGCCGCCATCGGCACCGAAGCCAGCTCCGGTCGAAGCGACATCCGCACCGAAAGCGGAGCCAGCCGCGGGAGTTGCCAACGGTTCAAAGACGATGGCGCCGAAGCCGCTTGCCGATAGTGCACCGCCAACCGAGAAGAAAGGCAAGACCCGCCGTGGCGGGCGTCGTCAACGCGAACGTCAGGCCCGCATTGCTGCGCGTCAGATTAGCGTTCCCGGTCAGTCGGAACTGCCCATGGACCCGGCGCCCGGAGCGCGGCTGCCGCAGTCGCCGCCGCCGGTCGCCGCTCCCGCTCCCGTAGCGCAACCGGCGTTAGCATCCGAGCCGGCGGAGCAAGCGAAGCCGAAGCGCGCGCGCAAACCGAAAGTCGAGACGGCGGAGAAGCCGGCGGCCAAGGCGAAGAAGGCCCCGGCCAAGAAAGTGGCTGCCAAACGACCCGCGAAGAAGAAGTCCGAAGTCGAAGCGTAGATCGTTCGCGAGTTGTCTTCCATGACGGTGCGGAAAGAACAGTTGCGCTCGCATCTCGAGTATCTTTCGCTCTTTGAGACGGAACTTCCCTGGCCATCCGCGAATCCGACGGTGCGTTCGCAAAGGGATCCGCGTGAGTTGCGCGTACTGCCGGGCGCCGGCGAGCCGTTGCCACGGTCCTTGGCGGAGTACGAGCAGGCGATCTGCAACTGTCAACGTTGCGCGCTGGGCGCGACCCGCACGAAATTCGTCTTCGCGGACGGCAATCCGCGTGCGCGGATCGTATTCGTCGGCGAAGCTCCGGGGCACGATGAGGACCTGCAGGGACTTCCGTTCGTCGGCCGGGCCGGACAATTGCTGAACCAGTTACTTGCGGGTGTCGGGTTGAGTCGCAAAGATGTTTACATCTGCAACGTGCTCAAGTGCCGCCCGCCGGGCAACCGCGATCCGCAACCCGTTGAGGTCGCGACCTGTCGTCCGTACTTGATGACGCAGTTGTCGATTCTGAATCCGGATCTGTTGGTCTGTCTGGGACGGCACGCGGCGATGGCGTTGCTCCAGACGGATGCCGTGATGCGCGACTTGCGCGGGCGGGTGATTCCGTGGCATGGCTTGCAGATACTCGTCACGTATCACCCCGCGTATTTTCTGCGGAGCATGAATCAGCTCTATCTGGGCGAACAGGACTTTCGCAAGCTGCGTGAGCTGTATGATGCGCTGCCGGCGTGAGTGACGGGCGGCGAGTTGCGCAGGCGGGATGGATTCGGGCAAGCGAATCGCGGCCCATGGCTTCGAACAAGATGGAAACGGGAACGATGGCATTGCCGGGCGCAACCAGAGCATTGAATTCGTCCGCCGCGGACAGCGGTTTGCGGACTCCGCCGCATGCACCCGACGCGGAGCGCATGTTGTTGGGCGCGATCCTGATCGACGGATCGAGCTTCAATAAGATCGCTGACCTGCTGGATGACGCCTCGTTTTACCGTCCGGCCCACGCCACGATCTATCGCTCTATGCGCGCGCTGGGGGCCGAGGGGTATCCGATTGATGCGACATCGGTAACCGAAGAGCTGCGCAAGTCGAGTCGGCTGGAGGAAGTGGGCGGCGCGCTTTATCTCAGCGATTTGATGGAGCAGGCGGTGACGGCGGCCAATGTCGAGTACTATGCGTCGCTGATTCAGGAGAAGGCGGTGCTGCGGCGCACGATCTCAGTTGGCTCGGAAGCGGTCACGCATGCCTACGAAGGCGCGATGACTTCGGAAGAGTTGATTGACGATATTCTGACGAAGCTCACGCGGTTAACGCGCGACGGGACCCGGCGATCGATTCCGGCCAAGCAGGCCGCGCACGACACGATCGCCTATGTCAACAAGCTGAAGACCACGCACGGTTTCGTTAGCGGCGTGCCGTCGGGGTTTGACAAGATCGACGAATTCACGTCGGGTTTTCGTCCCGGCGAATTGGTGATCATTGCGGCGCGGCCGTCGATGGGCAAGACGTCGCTGGCGATGAACATCGCGGAGGCGGCGGCCGAGCGGGCCGGGGTGCCGACCGCGGTGTTTTCCCTTGAAATGGACGTGCAGCAACTCATGCTGCGCATGCTGTCCGGCAAGGCCAAGATCGGCTTGCATCAACTGCGGTCAACCCTCAACCTGAAGTCGCAGGATTGGACGCGCCTGGTCGAGGCCGCGGACGATTTGTCCAAGCTGCCGATGTTCTTTGACGACACCGCGGGCATCTCGATTGAATCGTTGCGCGCGCGCTCCCGGCAGATGGCACAAGAGTACAACATCGGTTTGGTGGTCATCGATTACCTGCAATTGATCCAGCCGCCCAAAATGGCGGACAGCCAGCAGCAGTGGGTGGCGTTTGTTTCCGCGCAATTGAAACATCTCGCGAAAGACCTGCGGGTGCCGGTGATCTGCCTTTCGCAGTTGTCGCGCGCGCCGGAAACTCGGGGCGGAGATCGCAAGCCCATGCTGTCGGATTTGCGCGATTCGGGCGCGATTGAGCAGGACGCGGACGTCGTGATGTTTGTCTATCGCCCCGAGGTCTATCGGGACACGATGAAGGCCAAGCAGTACGAGTTCAACAACCGCAAGTACGATTACGAAGGACTCGCGGAGATCATCGTCGCGAAGAACCGCAACGGTCCGACCGGCAGCTTCCTGATGACGTTCCTTGGCAAATACACGATGTTCGCCAATTTCGCCGAAGATGTCGTCGGCGGACCGGCGGTCTCAGGCGGCGATGAGGGCGAAGCGGACGAGCCCTCGGGCGAACCGTTTTGATCGCGGGCACCTTGCGGTGGTTGTGTCGCTGAAATGCTGAGCGCTTGCTGAACGCATAGATAGAGTACCCGTGGATACGCTGAAATCTGCCCCGCCACCGGTATTGCCCGCGCTGACCGCTCCGTTGTTTGCGGAGATGGAAAAAGAGCACGTGCAGGCTTACGAGGAGATCCGGCGAGTCGTCGCGCAAGACTATCCCGACGCGGATATCGAGTTGCTGGATCGGGCGTTTCAGAAGGCGTACACGGCGCACCGCGGCCAGCGTCGGATTTCCGGCGAGCAGTATATCACGCATTCCATCGCGGTTTCGCGGATTCTCGCGGACTTGCATCTCGGCGACGTGGCGGTGGCGGCAGGTTTCCTCCACGATGTGGTTGAAGATACGCCGATCAGCGCCGACGATTTGCGCCAGGAATTCGGTGACGCGGTCGCGAATCTGGTGAACGGCGTGACGAAGATCCCGGAGCTGAAGTACGAGTCGAAAGAGAAGCAGCTGGCGGAGAATTTCCACAAGATGCTGCTTTCGATGTCGCAGGACCTGCGGGTGATCATGATCAAGTTCGCCGACCGGCTGCACAACATGCGGACGATCGGGTACATGCCGCGGCCGGCGCAGGAGCGGATCGCGCACGAGACGCTGGACGTGTACGCGCCGCTGGCGCACCGGCTCGGCGTGCACCGCATCAAGTGGGAATTGGAAGATCTTTGCTTCAAGGTGCTGGAGCCGCGGGCGTATCGGGAGTTGGCCGAGAAGATCAACATGAAGCGCGACGAACGCGAGCGCGCCGTGGAAGATCTGATTTCGCGCACGCAGGCCGCGTTGGAGGCCGCCGGCATCAAGTCGCGCATTCTGGGGCGGGCCAAGCATCTCTATTCGATTCACGGCAAGATCAAGAATCGCGGCTACAATTTCGACGAGATTCTTGATTTGATCGCGGTGCGCGTGATCGTGCCGCGCATGGAAGATTGCTATCATGCGCTGGGCGTGATCCACTCGCTGTACACGCCGCTCGAGGGCAAGTTTACGGATTACATCGCGACGCCGAAGTCGAACATGTATCAGAGTCTGCACACGAAGGTGTTCGGACCCGAGGGCCGCAAGGTCGAGGTGCAGATTCGTTCGGAGGAGATGCACCGCACGGCCGAGATCGGCATCGCCGCGCATTGGCGCTACAAGGAGGGCGGCGCTTCCCGCGAGGATCTCGACCAGCAGATGGAGTGGCTGCGCGGACTGCTGGAGTCGCGGGAGGAGAACGCGACGTCGCAGGAGTTCATGGAACATCTGAAGATCAACCTCTTTCAGGAGGAGATCTTCGTGTTCACACCGCGCGGCCGGTTGATTACCTTGCCGCGCGGCGCGACTCCGGTGGATTTCGCGTTCGCCGTGCACACGGATGTCGGCTTGCACTCGATGGCCTCCAAGGTCAACGGGCAGATCACTCCGCTCAAGCATGAGTTGCGCAGCGGCGACGTGGTGGAGATCATCACCTCGCCGAACCAGCGTCCGAATCCGGATTGGCTGCAGTTCGTTCGCACCAGCCGCGCGCAGAGCAAGATCAAGCGTTGGCTGAAAGAGCAGCACTTCGACGAATCGCGGAAGCTTGGTCACGAGATCCTGACTCGTGAGCTGCAACGGACTCACCTGAAGAAGAACGAGAAGGAAATCGGGGACATCGCCCTGCTCTTTGGCTTCAATGATCCGGATCAGTTTTTCGCGGCGTTGGGCGCGGGCGACCTGACAATTCAGGCGGTGATGCGCAAGATTACGCCGGTCGAGCCGGAGCCGGCGGCCGGCGGCATCGGCGGGCTGATCTCCAGCGTGATTCGGCGGGTCAAAGGCTCGGATACCGCGGTCCGCATTCACGGCATGAACAACGTTGCGATTACGTTTGGTCGCTGTTGTCAGCCGCTTCCGGGCGACCGGATTACGGGCTTTATCACCACGGGTCGCGGTGTCACCGTGCACCGGATCGATTGCCGGAACATTCCGGAATTAATGCGGCGCCCCGAGCGCAACATCGTGGTCGAATGGGACGTGGACCGTGAGGCCCGGTTCAATGTCCGGATTCGCCTGCTCTCCTACGATCGCTCGCGATTGTTGAATGAGCTGACGGAAGCGATGTCCAAGGAGGAAGTGAATATCTTGTACCTGGAGATGAAGCGGGAAGACAGCTTCGCCATCGGCACTCTGGTACTGGAGGTCAAGTCGCTGCCGCATTTGACGCGCGTGATGCGACGCATGAAGCAGATCAAGGATGTGATTCACGTTGAACGAATGGACGAGGATGGGGCCGCGAACTGACACACGACCGCAAGCTTCGGTTTGCTTCCGGCGTCGGCATCTTAATTTGCACATTTCAACTTCCCATATCCCCCTACCCGAGAAAGCGCAGGAGGAGGCCTAATGCGTACGTTTATTAAGAAGGATGTGGTCGAACGGGTTTGTCAGCATTCGAGCGAACGGCCCGACACGGTTGCCAAGGTCGTGAACGACACGTTCACGGTCTTGCGTGAGATCATGTCGGGTACGGATGCCGAGCTTCGGATCGAGATTCGTGATTTTGGCGTCTTCGAGGTGAAGAAGACGAAGCCCAAACCGAAGGCCCGCAATCCGAAGACGAATGAGATCATCTATGTTGCGGCCCGTCGCAAGACGCATTTCAAACCCGGCAAACTGCTGAAGGAGTCGTTGAAGAAACCACTTGATCAGGTTTAGTTCCCGCTTGTGGGGCGGCTGCTCGGACTCGATTGGGGAGCAAAGCGGATTGGAGTAGCCGTCAGCGATGATCGCCGCGTACTCGCGGTGGGTTATGGCATCTGGCCGGCGGCCGAGCCGGCCTTTTCCCGAATGCTGGCGCGGACGGTGAGCGAAGAAGACATCGAAGCGATTATCGTTGGTTATCCGCTCACGCTGCGGGGCGAAGTCGGCCCCACGGCACGCGCGGTTGATCGCTTCATCGCCGATCTCGAAGCCCGCGGCTACCACGTCTTTCGTTGTGACGAACGCAACACCACGTTTAGCGCCGCCCGGTCGCTTTCCCGGGCGGGCATCTCCGAGCGTCGCCAGCGCGGTCGAATCGACATGTCCGCCGCCGTGCTGATGCTGCAGTCCTACCTCGACGCGCAGACCCCGCGCGATCCAGATTCTCCATGACAGACAAACTGCGAATTGGGATTATCGGCGCCGGCGGCGTTTCGCAGCTGGTCCACATTCCCATCATCAAGAAGCATCCCAACGTTGAGCTGGTTGCCGTAGCGGACCTCGAGTTTTCGCGGGCCGCTGCCGTGGCCGACCGGTTCAAGATTCCGCTATTTTTCCGCGATCCCGAGCGGATGCTGGCGCGGGAGGACATCGACGCGGTTCATGTCAACACACCGACCAATTCTCATCTCGCGTTGACGCTGGCGGCCCTCGCCGCGGGCAAGCACGTGCTGGTGGAGAAGCCGATTGCCCGTAAAGCAGACGAAGCGAAGCGCATGGTGGCGGCGGCCAAGTCCGCCAGGAAGCAATTGATGGCCGCGATGAATCTGCGGTTTCGTCCGGATTCGCTCTTGTTGCACAAGATGATCCACGGCGGCGAACTTGGCAAGATCATTGCCGTGCGCGCGGGCTGGCACAAGAAGAAGGATCGCTGGTCGCGCACCCCGTGGCTGAATAATGCGCGCATCTCCGGAGGCGGTGTGCTGATGGACACCGGCATTCAGATGCTCGATGTCTGCTGGTGGATGCTGGGAAATCCCGCGATCAAGCGGGTCTCCGCTCAGGTCTCGCGCGAGCGGCTCGGCTTTCGCGTGGAAGACACTCTGGTTGCCTACTACACGCTGGCCGGTGACACGACGTTCTATCTGAACACGACCTGGGCCTTTATGTCCGATGAGAGCGAAGCGTACACGATGGTGAGCGGGTCCAAGGGTTCGGCGAGTCTGAATCCCTTGAAGATCACCAAGGAAGTGCAGGGCAACCTCGTGAACGTGACGCCCGCGGGCAAGGCGCCGCGCCTCGTGGATCTTTACAACAAGTCCTTTGAGATCGAGCTGGATCACTTCTTCCAGAGTGTGATGCAGGATACCGAAGTGCAGTCGTCGGGCGCGGAGGCCGCCCAATTGCTGGACGTCATCGAGGCCACCTACCGCTCCGCGTCCGAGAACCGCGAAATCGTGATTGGCGAGAGTTGAAATCATATTTCGCTGACGTCGCTGGCTTCTATCTCTCGGCCGTTCTTGGAATCTTCTGTTTTCCGCCCTTCGGCTTCTGGCCGCTCGCCTATTTCGCGCTCGTTCCCTTTCTGTTTGCGGCGGTTCATGTGGACGGCAAGCGGGCGCGGCGACATGGCTACGCCGCCGGGTTCGTGTTCTTCGGCGGGCTGCTCTATTGGATTGGACTGAACAGCGGCGCGCCGGTTTGGCTCGCGTGGACCTCGGCGTTCGCGGTGGTGGCGATTCTGGCGACGGTGTGGTCGGTCAGTGCCTGGGCGGTGTCGCGAATTCATGCTCGGCATGGCGCCGTCTGGAGTGTTGCGCTCTTTGTGGCGCTGTATGTTTTCCTCGAAGTCTTCTGGGGTACGGGTGAACTCGGCTTTCCCTGGGCCATCTGGGCGCTCAGTCAGTCCCGATTCTTACCGGCGATTCAGATGGTTGAACTGGGCGACGTGTACGGCCTGAGCCTGTGGGTGCTCTCCGTGAACGCGCTGCTCTTTCTCGTCCTGACGTCGCGCCGCCATTGGCTGTCGGTGTCGCTCTTTCTGCTGGTGCTGCTTTCCGTACCGCTTTACGGGGTGGTCCGCCTCTGGAGTCTTGATCGCGGGCCGCGGCTTGATGTGGCGGCGGTGCAGGTGAACACCCCCGTCGATGATAAGTGGGATGGGACCAGCGAAGCGATTCTCGATTGCTACGTAGCGGCCACGCGGCCGCTTGCGGATTCCAACATCGAATTGGTCGTCTGGCCGGAGACGGCGACGCCGGTGCCCTTGCGTTTTCGCGATTGGGCGCGGCGGCGGTTGCAACACCTGAGTGACTCATCCGGTCTCGCCATCGTCACGGGCGCCACGGACTATGCGGGCGAAGCGCAACGCGGCATGGCACCGTATAACGCGGCCTTCTACGTGCGTCCTGACGAGCCGGAGCTGCAAGCATCCGCCAAAGTGCATCTGGTGCCGTTTGGCGAACGCATTCCGGGCCAGCGGCTGTTTCCATTTCTGGGCAAGGTTCGGCTGGGCCAGGCCGAGTTCATGCCCGCCCGCGAAGTCGAGGTCTTCGACCGTCACGGCGCGATCCCGCCGTTTGCCTGTCTGATCTGCTTCGAGGTGCTCTTTCCCGATGTGGCGGCGGATATGGTCACGCACGGCGCGCTGTTGCTTGCCAATATCACCGAAGACGGCTGGTACGGTCGTTCCTCTGAGCAGTCGCAGCATCTCGAATTGACTCGCCTGCGGGCCGTCGCGGTCAGACGCTCCATCGTGCGCGCCGCTAATCTCGGCTATCCGGCCATCATCCTGCCGACGGGCGAGATTGCCTCACGGCTGAATCTCGATCAGGCCGGCATCGTGCAATGCAGCGTGCCGCTGGAGTCGGGGATTACGCCGGCCGCGCGCTGTTCGCGTTTGTGGCTGCCGTTCTATTCCTGCGCGTTGCTGGCCTTGGTTGGCGCATTATACCTGAAGGCGCGCCGCGCCTGAGCCGGGCTTGTGTTCCGACTTCTCTTAGTCATTCTGCTCTTTCGCTCGGCGCTGGCGCTGGAATGGATCACGCTCGCGCCGAATCCGTCATTCAGCCGGGACCTCGCCTTGGGCGCGAGTACGGTGGCGCTGGCCTACCCGCCGCAGAGCGAGAGCATCAATCCCGCCGGACTTTCGCTGTTCGGCTCACGATCCGCGCGCATCGGAGCACTGGTCTTCAATCCGGCGGCTCCGCTGCAAATCGCGAACTACGCCCGTGATGTGAACCCGGGCAAACGGGATGCGGAGATTGCCGCCGAAACCGCGCGCCTGATCGTCAGTGCCGGCGCCTATCGCAATCGCTACTTCACGCTGGCCGTGCTGCTTTCGCGACCGGTGATGCAGCCCGGGCACACACTCGATTACGTTGATTACGAGCAACATTCGTCGTTGTTCTCGCATCAGAATAGTATTGCGGGGACGCTGAACTTGCAACCGCGAGTGGCGGTGGGCGGCCGGATCGACCGGTACTACAACTACTCCGATGCGCAGGCCGAAGGCTACTCTTACGGCGTGATTCTGCGACCGCGCGGTTTGGCGTTAGGAATTCAGTATCAGCGCTTTCCGGGAACCGGTAATCGCGTCTGGCACCCGCTGGATCGCCGCGACGACGGCACCACCGCTGCCGGCGTGGCGTGGCATCGGGGCGGGGTCACGCTCTGTGCGCAGGTCATGAATCTGACTCAGCCCGATCGTCACGCCTATCTTGAACCGCATGCCGGAGTGGAATGGCGTCCGGCGCGGGCGCTGGCGGTGCGGGCGGGTGGCATGCAATTCTCGCGCAGTCCGCGCTGGGTCTGGACCGCGGGCCTTGGTCTGCTCGATGGGAATTGGTTCCGTTCGCGCGCTGCTCGCTTGGTCGTTCCCGATGATATCCTGCAGCTCGCCGTGGCCGTCCAGTATCGCAAGCGCACACCCGAATTGGGCGTCGCGTCGCTGACATGCGCCTGGCGCTGGTAACGCGATGACGCGCCGGTTTCTGTTCATGTGGTTTGGCTGCTTGGTGCTATCGGTTGCCGCGGCTCTGGCGGATTCGCTGCGTACCTCACTGCCACCCGATTCGCTTCCAGCTTTGGCTGACAGCTCGCTTTCGCTCGCCGATTCGCTGGCCAACCCGGCCGGTCTGCGTGAAGCCTGGCTGTATCCCCTCGGTGTCATCATCCTCGGCGTGGGCGCGGTCGTCGCGCTCTTCACACTTCGCTCAAAGTAGTCCCCTGAATCGTCTCCTCCGCATCTCGCGTATGCTCTCGCTCGGCCTCCTGCTGGCCGCGTTTGATTTTCTCTCGCCGTCCGCCCTCCTCGCGCAGGAGGATTTTCCGCTCCCCGGCGGCGGGCAGGAACGCAACCAACGACCGCCCAAGCAGCCCAAGGAGCGTAAGCGCAAATCCGGCACGGTGCTGCCCGCTGACGAGGCCTGGTCGCGGGCCATGGATCTGTTTCGCCGTGAGCGCTACTACCGCGCGCAGCAGATTTTGCGCGACATCACCCTGAACTATTCCGGATCCGCGTTCATCGATTCGGCGCAGTTCTATCTGGCGCGAACGAGTTTCGAGCAGGATGACTACATCATCGCGGCGGACGAGTTCCATCGCCTGATCACGCAGTATCCATTCTCGAAGTTGGTGGGCGACGCGGCCTACTGGGAGGGACGGTGTTACTATGAGCAAGCGCCGTCTTACGCGCTCGATCAGGAATACACGACCAAGGCCTTCGATACCTTTCAGCGGTTTCTCGAAGACAACGCCGGTCACGCGCTGACCGACAGCGCGTACCGTTACATCACGTTTTGCCGCGAGCAGCTCGCGCACAAGGAATTTGCGGCGGCGGAGTTGTATTTTCGGTTGCAGGAATATGCCTCGGCGGCGCTCTACGCGGACATCGTACTCTCCGACTACTACGATACCTCCTGGGCCGAATCGGCGCAATATCTGAAGGCGCGCTGTTTCGCGTCGCTCAAGGACTGGCCGCGCGCGCGCGACGAGTCTAAAGCCTACCTCGATCGCTATCCGACCGGCGGCCGCCGCGAAGCGGCGCGCTTGCTATATGCTCATGCTCTCCGCAAGGCGGAGCCGATGCCGCTGAACAACGCGACGACGCCATGAGAAGAATCGGTATGTTTGGCGGGACCTTCGATCCGGTCCACTACGGTCACCTGCGGACGGTGGAATCGGCGCGCGTCGAACTCGGCTTGGACACGATGCTCATGTTGCCCAATCCGCGACCGCCGCACAAGGACAGCGACCAGTTGACGCCCTATCCGCAGCGCAAGGAGATGCTGAGGCTCGCGCTCGCGGAATTCCCGCATCTTGAGCTGGCGACCTATGAAGAGGATGCGGTGGGGTTGGGTTATACGACGGATACCGTAAAACGCGTGATTGCGGCGTTGCCTCCGGGGCCGCGCGAACTCTGGTTGATTGTCGGCGCCGATTCGCTGATCGAATTGCCGCAGTGGAAGGACCCCGAGTGTCTCTTCCGCGATACGCTCGTGGCGGTGCTGCCGCGGCCGGGATTCGATCTCGGGCAGGTCCTTCCGCAGTATCTGGCGCGGACTCGTGTCTTGAAATCGCCGTTGCAGGAGATCAGCGCCACGGAAATCCGTCGCCGGTTGCAAAGCGGTGAAGACGTGAGTGGTCTGTTGCCGCAGGCAGTTGTGGACTACATCCGGGCGCGGGGCCTCTATGGCGCAATTCCCGCCGTCGTACCCGCGCCGTCGTAGCGCATTCTCTGCGCGGCGCTGCGGTATTGATGCATGATCGTGCTGCAATGTGTGCTGAATTGGCACCGTAAAATACTGTAACGATTGATTATATGTTGATCGAATCAAGGCACGACGATTGCAACATTGCTCCCCGCCTTCCTTCTAACCATCAGCCCCCCATGCCTTTCGAATCGGCCGGAATTCCGCTCCGTTTCGGAACCGGGAGTCTGAATTCCCCGAGTGATTCCACAAATCTTTCTATACTGCAATCAACCTACAAAGAGGACACTGACCATGTTGTTTAGAGCTTTGATGGTCATCGGCATGCTCGCGCTTCTGGGCGCAGCCTTCGCCAATGAACCGGTGATGGTGGACTACAGTCTCCTTCCGGCGGGCGGGCTGGACTGGAGAGGCACACTCGACGACCCGCAGCCGGACTCTATCATCTATGATGACGACAATCCGTCGGCTTACTATCCGCAGCTCAACTACTGGATCTACACGCGTTTTACGGCGCCAGCCACGTTTCGGCTGGTGAGCGTCTATTTCGCTTCTCTGAATGCGATCCAGAACGCTGCTCCGTGCTCCGTTTACGTTTGCACACCAAACGGCACTCAGCCCGGTGCTGTGCTCGCCAACTGGCGAGTCGATGGCCCGTTGCCCGATTTCACATGGAATGATACCAACGCTCCGGACACGGTTGAAATCGCGGCGAATACGGACTTTCTCGTGATCCTCGGTCCGGTCCCGGGCGGTAATCAGGCCACCGGCGGTTTTCAAATCCTGCTGGACAATGCGAACACGAACCAGCGTAGCCGAATTGCGTTCACCGGCGGCCGCATGGGAACGTACCAGGCCACTGGCGGCGACTTCTTCATTCGCGTCGGCGGTTTGATCGGCGATGCGTTCTATGATCTCACCGCCCGCGAATGCTACAACACGACCTCGGCCAACCAGCCGTCATTCAATGTAGAAGTCGGCGAAGAGATCACGCTGCACACGATTATCGAGAATACCGGCAATCGTGACATCCCGAACTACGTGGTGGCCTGGTCCGTCGAGGGTCCCGGTGGTGGCGTTGTCTATGAGGATGACGTGCTGGCCGATGCGATTCCGCGTGACGCGCTGGCCACGATCGACGCTCCCGCGACGTTCACCTGCAACACCGCGGGCGAGTACTTCGTGACCTGCACCGTCGCGAATGACAGCGATGCGAACGCCGAGAATGATGTGACCAACCTGCGCTTTTTCGCAGGTGGCAATCACCGTTGGTACCGTTATGATGACAACGGAGCACCCGAAAGTTCCGTCGGCTTCTCGGAGGGCAACGGCTGGGGCGTTGCCTACACGCCGACCACCTATCCGGCTTCGATTGAATCACTTCGGGTGGCGGTGGGTACCGCCGGCGCCGGCGATTTTCGCATCTATCTGAATGGCGAGGATGGTCTGCCCGCCGGCGTCCCGCTGTGGACGTCAACCCCGGCAGTTATCGTCGGCTGGAACTCGATCCCGGTCAATCCTCCGGTCTTGGTTTTCGAGGGCACGTTTACCATTGCCTACCTCTTCCAGGGTGCAGTCGGTTTGGGCAAGGATGACAGCCCGCCGAACTGCGCGGGGATCACGAACATGGGTGTGATCTCCTATCAGGCGGCCAGTGACGGTGGCGAGTGGTTCGTCGATGAGTCGGGCAACTGGTGTCTGCAGGCCTACGTGGACACGTCCAGCCAATCGCCGCCCTTCCCCGTCATTCGCCTCAGTCAGGACACCTTGTTCTTCGGCGACGTGGATACGACCGGCACCACCAATTCGCAGGTCGAATTGTGGATTCACAATGATGGCGGCCAGGACGCGTTGAACATAACCCAAATGCAGCTCACGCCGGCCTCGATTCGTTCGGCGTACACGATCGCTCCCGCGACGGTTACCGTGGCGGCGCAGGATTCCGAGCTGGTAACGCTCACGTTTAACCCCTCGGCGGTCCGCGCTTACAACGGCTTGCTGGCGATCACCAACAACTCGAATAACGATCCGGACCTGACAATTCTGGTTCGCGGTAACGGTATCGCCGGTACGGCGGCCGATGATCAGGCTGGAACACTTCCGGCAGCTTACTCGCTCGAACAGAACTACCCGAATCCCTTCAATCCTGCGACGGAAATCCGCTTCGAACTTCCGGCCGCATCGTACGTCAAGTTGTCGGTTTACAATCTGGTCGGTCAGGAAGTACGGACGTTGGTCAGCGGCAATCTCACTGCCGGTGCCCATGCGGTCACCTTCGATGCGGCCACGCTGCCCAGCGGCCTCTATTACTACCGGATGGAAGCCAACGACTTCACGGCCATTCGCAAAATGCTCTTGATGAAGTAACTCTGCTTCACGGCAAATCCGAAACGGGCGGCACCACGCGGTGTCGCCCGTTTTGCATACCGTCCCGCCGAGCCGGGTTAAGTCTTCGCAACCCGGCCGGAATCTTCTTCGCCGAGGCACCCGTCTTCGGATGCCCGGAATCGGAGAGTCGTATTGTGCAGGGTCTCCAGATCCGACGTAATCCGTCGGGTCCTTCCCCGGTTTCCGGGGAAGTTAGATGGGGTCGGTTCGGCATCACCATTCAGGGACCGTGTCCCTGCCCAAGTGCAGCATCGCTCGTCTCCAGACCCTGCCGGAATCCGTCGGGTCCTTCCCCGGTTTCCGGGGAAGTTAGATGGGGTCGGTTCGGCATCGCCATCCAGGGACCGTGACCCTGCTCAAGTGCCGCATCGCTCGTCTCCCGACCCTGCCGTAATCCGTCGGGTCCTTCCCCGGTTTCCGGGGAAGTTAGATAGGGTCGGTTCGGCATCAGCAGGCGGTGACCAAATCCCCGGCCAAGTACCGTATCGTTCGTCACCACCCCGGTTGGAATCACGCGAAACAAGGAAGCGCGGACAATCTCTCGATTACCCGCGCTTAAACATCCGTGCGAACCTCGCCGCGACCTATTTCTTGTACCCCGTCGGTGCCTTGTTCGGGAACGGCGGCATCGTCGGCCAATCCAACGGCTCGTCCTTGATCTTCTTCTTCAGATAGCTGATCGCGTAATCCAACTGCTCATCGACGCCTTCCAGCATCTTCTTCGGCGAGTTCTTGAGTTCGAGATCGGGCGTCACGCCGGGACCTTCAATCAACCACTTGCTCTCTTTGCCCCAGCCGGTGAATTCCGGCTGCGTCAGGAAGCCGCGATCCATGAGCGGCTTGTCGCCGCGAATGCCGACCCAGCCGCCCCACGTGCGCATGCCGACCAGCGGTCCCATCTTGAGTCGCTTCCAGCCCTCGGAGAACGTCTCGCCGTCGGAGCCGGTCTCTTCGTTGCACAACGCGATCATGTGACCGTAGAACGCGCGATCCGGCGAGTAATCCAACGAGCCATTGCGCGCCAGTCCCCACGTCCACACGGTATGTTCGAGCTGCGACAGAATCCAGCGCGCGATGTTACCGCCGCCGTTGTAGCGCACGTCCATAATCAGTCCCTTGCGCTTGGCTTGCGGATAATATTCGCGCATCCACTGAATCATGCCGTCCAGACCCATGTCGCTCAAATGCACGTATGCGATCTCGTCGCCCGCGGCCTTCCGCACGTATTCCGCGCGGCTGTAAACCCAATCCCAGTAGCGTAACTCGTACTCCGAACCCAGCGGTTTCACCACATGCTGCTTCGCTCCGTCCAGCGACGGCTTGTCGTTCGTGGACACAATCACGAGCTTGCCGGACTTATTGTTCAGCAATTCGAGATAATTCTGCACGCTGTTCGTCGGGCGTCCGTCAATCGCGACGAGATAGTCGCCTTCCTTTACATTCAATCCCGGCCAACCCAACGGGCTCGTGTTCTTCGTGTCCCAGCGATCGGCGGTAATAATGCGGTCAATCCGGTAGAAGCCGTCACTCGTGCGCGTGACGTCCACGCCGAGCAGTCCGACACCGACGGACTTGCCGCCCTGCTGATCGCCGCCGCCGACGTAGGCATGTCCGGCGTTCAGCTCGCTGATCATCTGCGCGATCACGTCGTTGAGTTCATCGCGGGTCGAGATGCGACTCAAGAGCGTTCCGTAATGCTCTTTCTGGGCTTTCCAATTGATGCCGTGCATGCCCGGATCATAGAAGAAGTCACGCTGCAGCCGCCACGCCTCGTTGAAGATTTGATTCCATTCCACGCGCGGATCGACGTCGTAGGTCCAGTCGTCGAGGTGCAGCCCGGCGTCCTTATCGTCTTCGTCGGCCTCCGGCTCCTTCTTGTCTCCGGCATCCATCACCACGAAGCCGCTCTTCTTGCGCACGACGATCTTCTTGTGATCTTCCGACATCGCATAGCCGCGCACTCCCTTGCTGACGCTCGAGTCCTTCTTCTTCTTGATATCGAAGAGATGCAGGACCGCGCCGCGTTTGTCGTCGGCGTGATCATCATCGCCGCCGCCGTCCCGCCAGCCGTCCGAAGGCACGGATACATAGTAGAACTTGCCTTCAATCGCCGCTAATCCGAAGAAGTTTCCGGCATCGACTGGAAACTCGACGATGCGGTCTTCCAGGCCGTCCCAGTCGATCTTGACCTCGACCTTTTCTTCCTTCTTCTCGTCGTCCTTCTTGTCCTTCTTGTCCTTCTTATCCTGCTTGCCGTTCTTGTCGTCCTTGCCGTCGTCGTCCTTGTCCGCCTTGTCATCATCCTTCTCATCATCGTCTTTCTTCTCGCCGTCAATCATGTCATCGCTGTACTGATACGGACTTTTGGTGTCCGCGGCCAGCGCCAGGCCATAAACTCGATCGGCGTCCTCGATGATGAAAGACCAATCATTGGCCGAGCTATGCGGGTTCATGAAGCGGCTGGAAATGAAATACAGCCACTTGCCTTTCGGATCCCACGTCGGTGAGTAGCTGGAAAACAGCGGGTCGGTCACGGTGTGAATCTTCTGCTCTTTCACATCGTACACCTTGACCTGAGAGTAACCCGATTGCTGCACGATGTCATAGGCGACGTAGCGCGAATCGGGCGACCATTCATAGCTCCGCATTTCCCAACCGGAGGTATCGATTTGCGTGTGCGAACCGTCAGGGATACTGACCAGCCACAGCTTGCGGTTGTTGTCGCCGTACACGGCGGACTTCCCGTCGGGCGAAACGCTGGGCGCGAAATTCCATCCGCCCTTGCCGTCGCAGACTTTTTTCGGCTTGTCCGGGTTCTTTACGTCGTACAGGTACAGCGCCTCTTCGCCGGTCATGTCGCTCCACGTCAGCACCTGCTCGCCTTTCGGCATGTACGACGGACCCTTCTCGCGCGCTCCGTTCGAGCGCGTGATCTGGTGAATCACGCTGCGCCGCTCCGTCGAGGCGGAGAATAGTTCTCCGCGCGCGCCCAGGAGCAGTCGCTTGCCATCCGCGGACAGCGCGAAATCGCCGGTATAATCTTCCGGGGAGACGAACTTATCGCGCGTTTGAATGCGATCCGAAGGCAGCGAAATATCGAGCTTCTTCGACTCGTTCTTGTCGATGTCATAGACCCAAATATCGGCGCCCAGGCTGTAGGCAATCTTCCCGTCGCTCAGCGTCGGCCAGCGCGCATCCCAGTCGGTGTGATTCGTGTGCTGCTGGATATCCGAGCCGTCCGGCTTCATCGAGTGTACGTTCATGCGCGCGTCGTTATCGCGCATGAAATAGACTCGGTCCTTGTACCACATCGGCGTGGCGTTATTGCCCTCCCACGTGGTCACCTTTTGATAATCGTGCGTCTTCAGGCTCCCCACCCAGATCTGCTCGGCCCAGCCGCCTTTGTAGCGTTTCCAAGTGCGAGTACCCAGCGAGAACTGCGTGTACGCCACACGGTCGCCCTTCGGCTCGAAACTCAAGTGCGAGACCCAGTCGATCGGCAATTTTTCTGGATACCCGCCGTCCGGTGAAATCTTGTAGCACTGGAACACGTAGATGCCATTGTCCATCATGGAGCGATAGACGACTTGGCCGTCCGGGGACCAGGCCGCGACGACATCCGCGGCAGGGTGCCAAGTCAGTCGTTTCGGTTCGCCGCCCGTGGCCGTCATGACATAGACGTCCAGATTGCCGTCGTAATTCCCCGTAAACGCGATCCATTTTCCGTCCGGCGAGTAGAGCGCGAAGCTCTCGACTCCGGCCGCGATCGTCAGTCGCCGCGCCGCGCCGCCGGCCAGCGGTGCCTCCCACAGGTCGCCTTCCGTGGTGAAGACGACTTTGTTGCCGTACACGGTGGGGAAGCGATAGTAGCCCGTCGGTTCCGTCGCGTAGGCCGCCATGCCGATCAAAAACAGCAAGCCCCACCACCGGGGCCGTTTCAAGAATGTCATCGTCCTGATCCTCGTTGAACTCCGCTTGGTTTTGCTATGAGAGACGACCGTCGTCAAACATTTGTTGCAGACGAATAATATAGCAATCCCATCCGAGACCTACAATCGATAGCGAAGCAGCGCTTGACAACGCGCGGTAATGGGCGGCCCTACCCCCCTGAGCCGCGATCCGCTGATAGTGTTCATATGTGCAACTACAAAGCAAAGATGAGGGGAGGACACCCTCGCCATCCTCCCCTCTGAATCTCAGCACCTCAGCGTTTCAGAACCGTTTGCCTCTCATGAGCACCCCGTCGTCTCCCCGCAGTTCTCGCACTTCAGGCAGACGCCGTTTCGCACCATCGAAAACGAGCCGCAGTGCGGACAGGCATCGCCTTCGTAGCCCTTCAGTTTGGCCTCCTGCACGGCGCTGATCACCGCGACCTTCGCGTGCCCGTTGCCGTTCGTGGTTGGACCGGCATGCCCGGCGGACGATTGGGCCGTTTTTGGGGCCGGTTGAACCGCGACCGCCGACGCGGCGGACTGTGCACCGGCCGAGGCCTTCGGCGCGTCGCTCTTGGGTTTCGTCGATTTCTCTTCGATCACGTCGTGTTCGCTGGGCGGCGCGTGGAAGTCGTCGTCGTCGTGCGCGCCCTGCACGACATCCGACCGCATCTTCTCCGCCTCCGGATCGAGATGCGCCAGATCATGCCGGTCGAGGTAGGTGATTGCCAGCTCGCGGAAGATATAGTCGATGACCGACGTCGCCGTCTTGATCCGTTCATTGCCGGTCACCATCCCGTTCGGCTCGAAGCGCGTGAACACGAAGGCGTCCACGTACTCATCCAGCGGCACGCCGTGCTGCAACCCGAGGCTGATCGCAATCGCGAAGCAGTTCATCAAACTCCGGAACGCCGCGCCCTCTTTGTGCATATCAAGGAAGATCTCGCCGAGCGTCCCGTCCTCATACTGCCCGGTTCGCAGATAGACCTTGTGTCCGCCGATGCGCGCCTTCTGTGTATAGCCGGTGCGCCGGTTCGGCAGGCTGTGCCGCTGCACCTGATACATCACACGTTCAGCCACCGCTTTGACCGCTTCGGCAGTCTTCACGTCCTCAGTCGGCGGTAGCTCCGTGCCGACATCATCCGTCACCGCATTCAACGGCTGCGAGAGTTTGGAACCGTCGCGATAGAGCGCGATCGCCTTCAACATCAGTTTCCAGCCGCGCGTGTAGCAATCGTCGATCTCCACGATGGACGCGCCGTTCGGCAGATTAATGGTTTTAGAGATCGCGCCGCTGATAAACGGTTGCGCCGCCGCCATCATCTGCAAATGGGCCAGCGGCAGGATGAACCGCTGCCCGTAGGCTCCGCACTTGTTCGCGCAGTCGAATACCGGCAAATGCTCGGGATTAAGATGCGGCGCGTCTTCAATCGTCATCCGTCCGCAAACGTGATCGTTGGCCGCGCGAATCTCCTTGCGCGAGAATCCAAGCGCCGTCAACAGATCCCCGCCCGCTCGCTTCAGCTGTTCGTCCGTGAGCCGCAATTCACTCTTGACCGCCTCTTCGCCGATGACCCACGGCGTCACCGCGAACGTGATATCGAACGCGCTCTTCAACGAGTCATCAATCTTTTTCAGCGAAGCCTCAGATAGTCCTTTCTTCGCCAGCGAATCGCGATTCAAATACGGCGCGCCGTCAAGCATGCCCGTGCCGCGGACATACTGCGAAATCTGCCGGATCTGATCCTCGCCGTAACCCAGGCCTTCCAGCGCCAGCGGCACCGCGCCGTTGATGATGCGGAAATAACCCCCGCCGGCGAGTTTCTTGAACTTCACCAGCGCGAAATCCGGCTCGATCCCGGTGGTATCGCAATCCATGAGCAGCCCGATCGTCCCGGTCGGCGCGATGACCGTGGCTTGCGCGTTTCGATAGCCGTGCTGCAGGCCGAACGCCACGGCTTCGTCCCACACGTCACGCGCGGCATCGACCATCTCCTTGGGGCAGTGCTCAGGTCGCAGTCCCATCGGCTTGATCGTCAAGCTTTCATACGGGTCGAGGGCCCCGTTATAGGCCGCCCGCCGGTGGTTGCGCATCACCCGCAGCATCGCGTCCTTATTGCGCACATAGGCCGGAAACGGGCCGACCTGCGCGGCCAGCTCCGCCGACGTGCGATAGACCATGCCGGTCATAATCGCGGTGATCGCTCCGCACCAGGAGCGCGCCTGATCGCTGTCATACGGCATCCCCAACACCATGCACAGCGTACCCAGATTGGCGTAGCCGAGTCCGAGCGTGCGATACTCCCACGAGCGCCGCGCGATTTCCCGCGACGGGAATTGCGCCATCTGCACGGACACGTCCAGCACGACGCTCCAGATGCGCGTCGCATGGCAAAAGCTCTCGATTTCGAATCGGCGGCCGTGCGGGTCCAGGAACCGCATCAGATTCAGGCTCGCCAGATTGCACGCGGTGTCGTCGAGGAACATGTATTCGCTGCACGGATTCGACGCATTGATGCGTCCGTCATGCGGGCACGTGTTCCACTCGTTAATCGTCGCATCATACTGCACGCCCGGGTCGGCGCAGCTCCAGGCGGATTCGCACAACGTTTCCCACAGCTCCCGCGATCGCAGCGTTTTGGTAGTACGGCCATCGGTGCGCGCGGTCAGATTCCATGGCAGATCGCGCTCGACCGCTTCCATGAAATGGTTTGAGACGCGCACGGAATTGTTCGAATTCTGGCCGGACACGGTCTGATAGGCCCGGTTATTCCAGTCCGTATCGTAGGTATCGAACCGCAGCTCGGTGATGCCCTGGCGGGCCAGTAGCAGCGTGCGCTGGACGTACGCCTCCGGCACGGCGTCGCGTCGGGCTTGCGTTACGGCCTCTTGCAGGGCCGGATTCCGGCGCGGGTCGCAGCTGTTGGGGACCTCCACGGCTGACGCGTTCGCCGCATGCAGGATCGCATTCAAGTGACGTTCGAGCATCCGCGAACCGGTCACCAGGCTCGCGACTTTCTGCTCTTCGACCACTTTCCACCGTACGAACTCTTCGATGTCGGGATGGTCGATATCGAGACACACCATCTTGGCCGCGCGGCGCGTGGTTCCGCCCGACTTGATCGCGCCCGCGGCGCGATCACCGATCCGCAGAAAGCTCATCAGGCCCGAACTGTGCCCGCCACCCGACAACGTTTCGCCGTCGCCGCGGATGCAGGAGAAATTCGTTCCCGTTCCGGACCCGTACTTGAATAAGCGAGCCTCGCGAACCCACAGGTCCATGATCCCGCCTTCGTTCACCAAATCGTCGGACACCGCCTGAATGAAACACGCATGCGGCTGCGGACGCTCATACGCACTGTTCGATTGCGCCAACTCGCCGGATTTCGGATCGACAAAGAAGTGCCCCTGAGCGTGTCCCTTGATCGCATAGGCCCAGTATAGGCCGGTGTTGAACCACTGCGGCGAATTCGGTGCCGCGGTCTGGGCCGCGAGCATGAAGCACAGCTCGTCGTAGAAGATCCGCGCCGCGATTTCGTCGTCAAAGTACCCATGCTGCCAGCCCCAATAGGTCCAGCAGCCGGCCAGCCGCCGGAACACTTGCCGGCTGTCCCGTTCCCCGCCGAACCGGCTATCCTCCGGCAGCTTGTTCAGGACTTCCCAATCCGGCTCAGATCGCTGCAGCCAGGCCGGAACGCCGTCCTCCCAGACCGCTCGGGTGGCCGCCGGGACCCCGGCCTTACGCAGGTACTTTTGTGCCAGAACATCGACCGCCACCTGTGACCAGCCGTCAGGCGCCAGAATCTCGCGAGCCTCGAACAAGACTCGCCCGTCCGGATTAACCAGTCGGGAAGTCCACGGGACGAACTTGAATTCGTCAAACGCATCGTGACCTTCGCGAGTATATCGACGTTCAAATTTCAAGGGGGTCTCCGTGTTGACGCTGACTTGGATATGACGAAGTTGCGGGCGCGCTGGCTGTCGGGAGGAGGCGGATTCCGCTGAATCCGTGGAGGATCGGCCCCACGGTGTCATCTGCCATTTCGGCGCGGCAGTGACAGGCGGGGTCTTGAGACGAGAGGAGAGGCTACCAAGCCTCTACCATACAATGCGGTCTCAATGCCGTTCCGACCACAACATGTAGTGGCTGAAACGAGTGGCCGTAAATATAGGAGCGGTCGGCGTAACTGTCAAGGCCTCTTTCTCACCTTATCGAAATGCATAATCCGACAGTGCTTATCTACAATGTCGCAGACTAATGCTTAGAAAACAGCGGCTAACCGAAATCCCTGCGTGTTATGAACAACTTCATGTCAAACGCCACATTTGGGGACCTAAATTGAGACTTTAAACTAAGTTGAGCTCACGACATAGGCGAATTCCTTCGGATTCGTTTCGATTCTGTAAGGTATGATTTGGACTACCGATGCCTCCCGGCCCCGGAGAGGCGCCTCTCCTTTTTGCCCGGCCGAATCGCGGAGCAAGCCGCGGAAACCGGGCGGCGAACCCGACTTGACATTTTGAGATGATTCGGTTATATTGCGGGTCTTATGGCAATAGGACAATCCAGTTTTCGACCGGGCGGTGGCCCGAACCGCGGCAAGGCCGGCGGTAAGAACACACGAGGACGCGGTCGCGGACCGCGCGGAGCGAGTGCCGCCCGCATCCGGGCCAATCAGCGCAAGCCGTCGTATCTCGACGAGCATCGCATTGATTACATTGACTACAAGGACATCAAGCTCCTGCAGAAGTTCTGCAATCCGCAGGGCAAGATTCTGCCGCGTCGCTTGACTCGGCTCACCAACTTTCAGCAGCGTGCCCTGACGGCAGCGGTCAAGCGCGCCCGTCATCTGGCGTTGATGCCGTTTGTGATGGACACCGAGGCCTACTAAGTTCGGCGCTCTTCGTTTCAAGTTTCGAATTTCAAATCTCAAGTTTTCGGATATCTTATGTCCCGAATCTGTCCAGTGACCGGCCGCTCGCGGCACAAGGCCAACACGGTCAGCCATGCGAACAATCGGCATCGCAAATGGCAATTGCCGAATTTGCGTTCCAAGCGGATCTTTGACGAGGCCACCGGCCAGTGGGTGCGCTTGCGCGTCTCGGCTCGTGGCATAAAGACAATCACGAAGAACGGGCTTCCCGCGAAGCTGCGTCCTGCCGAGTGAGGAGCATAGAGCATGGCGAGTAAGAAGAAAGAAGGCCGGGTGATTATTCACCTCGAATGCACCGAAGCGAAGGCTGCCGGCTGTTCGCCGTCGCGGTACACGACGATGAAGAACCGTCACAACGATCCGGAACGCATGGAGCTGAAGAAGTACAACCCGTTCATGAAGAAGTACACCGTGCACCGCGAAGTGCGCTGAGCGTCGCACGGCCGGACCGGGACGGTGTCCCGGCCGGAATCGGAGGCACACTGGATTTCAAAACGGCGACCGATCGGTCGCCGTTCTTGTTCTTCGTCACGCGGATCCGGCGGCGATGCTTAGTCCGCCGTCATGTGCGCGAGAATCTCCGCCACATCGAACACCGCGCTTGCCCCCGCAAACTCCTTCCGCCAGCGTACCCTGCCGTCGGAACCGATCATGACTATGGAGCAGACAGGCAAAAGCCCCTCGTCGAACACGTCAAAGCCGCGCATCACGGCAGCATTCGGATCGGACAGCAGCATCAGGTCAACCTTCAGCGAATCCGCCCACTTCCGTGATTCACTGCAGCCGTACCCATGAGTCGCCACCGCCACGAAGCCCTGCTTGGCGAACGCCTCGCGATTGGCGCTGAGGCTCCGCAGCATCTCCATGCTGAAGGGGTCCCATCCCCCTGATCGCACGAATGCCAGAATCAACCCGCCGTTCGCCAGCAAGTCGCGTGACCGCACTTCTGCGCTATCGGCGTTCCGCAAGACGAAGCCCGGAGCCTGCCGCCCCACCTCAGAACCGGGGCGCGGCCAACTCCGGGCTTGTTCGCATTGGAAGTCAATCCGCTGCTTCCGGGACTTTCGGATCGTCGCATCAAATGCTCCGCCCAGAGCGGCGGCGCTCACGTACCGTTTGCCGTCGATCTCGCGGTATTCCGTTTCGTCATCCAGATAAAAGGCCACGCAGTTTCCGGGCCCTGCCAGCGTCCCGATTCGCGATTCCACATCGACAATAACTTCCACCGCTATCGAGTTCTGAATGTCATCCAGATTGAGGAAGGTCGTGCCGGCGGCCCGCACCGCATCGAGCCTGCTGACCTGGTCGAGGCCTAAACCGGAAACGGTGCAAAGGGTCTCTGCACTCACAGTCCCGGACACTACCGCCAATCCCGCGATCAAGCCGTATCGCAGGAGATACGTCGTACAACCAACAGCCATCCGCTTACTTCCGTATCATTAGCGGTACGGGATCGGGTCGGTCCAACTGTGCGCTTGAAAGCCCGAATTTGCGTATCGCCTTCTTGACTGCCGAATTCGGATCACGCTTGAGCAGCCAGTAGGCCTTTCGCAGCTGGGCGACTTTCGCGTTGATCGGGTTCGAGTTTAGATCGCAAGCGACCATGCAATCTCTGAAATCCAGCCGTAGCATCCGCTTTCTGAACCGGAATGCGGCCTCGCTGTCCCACACTTCCCCTATCGTGGACTCAACCAAGTTACCGTACAGATACCACGACTTGCAGCACGGTTTTGCCGCGCCGTCCGGGTTGACGAACAACGTATCAAAAGCCACCGAGCAGGGTTGAGGCTTGACCGTGGAGGAGGCGCGCGGACGTACCGGTGAGCGGCCTGAGATTCTGGCGTAATACCAGTCGAAATCATCCAAGTGGAGCAACTTGACTTGCGGATTCCGGTCAGCGGCTTCGTACGCCTGCGCGATGAACCGCTGCACTTGTTCCGGCCCGTGCTTGCGAATCGTCCCGAAGTGATCCGTGAACAACAGGGCCTGGTCCAGCCCATGGTCGGCGGCCCATTGCACAAAGTCCGCCATTTCATGCACCGTGTCGTCGAGAATGACGGCACTGATTCGGAGCTTTAGAGATGAACTCGTTGCATTCCGCTGGCTTACCAGCCGGTCGATGTTTGAAATCACATCAGACTGCCGTCCGAATTGAACAATCTTCCCATACAGCGTCGGATCGATGGCATTAAGGCTGATATTCAGGTAGTCGCCATGTTTGAGGAAGGCCTCTTCCCAAATTCCGCGGAACAGTACACCGTTCGTGACCATATTCAGCTTCAAATGCGTGTACACATTCATGACCAGCTTGAGCAGCTCACGTGTGCCGGGCAGGATCGTCGGTTCGCCTCCGGAAATGGTCGCACTTTCGCTCGCTCGTAGGCCGGGAGCAATCGCTCTTTCCAGATGATGTCGGTCGCCTTTGTCGCCGGGCTGAAATCCGTCTGGTAGCACATCACGCAGCGGACATTGCACTGTTTGCCCATCTCGACGTGCACTCCGCGTAGTTCCTCCAGCGGCCAGTGTCGGATTTGCTCATCTGTCAACGTCCGGCCTTCTGTCTGGCTGACCACGGGTAATGGGTGCATGCTGCTGCCTCCTCACGGTTCTTCCACGCCTTACCAATCGAGATCTCGGCTGTCTGATTCTACAGGATACTCATTCACCCGCAGACTCGCAAGCATTGCGAGGCAGAGGTTCGCAATCACCCCCATCAATTCTCGAATCCGGCTTGACTTACATGCACGGTTTTCCTTAATTGAAGTCACACAGCATAATCGGAAGTCGTCCGCTATACCCGTCGTCGTGGACTCTAAAGCTATTGATTAATCTAAACATAAAGCCCAGCACCAGGCGCCAAGTCGGGCGCAGTGATTCCCGACCACGGTTCTTGGGTGCGGGTCTCGCGATATTCGTCCTCTTTGCCGTGCTGGTCGGCTGTTCCCACCGTCCGGCGAGCAAGGCTGCCGCCCCGGCCGTACCGCCCCTCGACACGAACTTCGTCAGGTCGGTGCCAGTCTCCGGTCACTCCGGCATGGTCGTCTCGGCCGATCCGCTCGCGTCTGAAATTGGTTTGGGGGTGTTGAAGTCGGGCGGCTTGGCCGTCGACGCAGCCGTTGCCACGCTGGCCGCCTTGAATGTGCTGGAGCCGCACGCCTCCGGTCTGGGCGGCGGCGGTTTCCTCCTCTATTATGACGCGGCGCACGACGCCTTTGATGTGATCGACTACCGGGAGCGCGCGCCAGTTCGCACAGACCCCCGCCCGTACTTCGACAAGTCGGACACGCTCCATCTGGTTCAGCGGGCGGGCGGCACCTCGGTCTGCACTCCCGGTGCCGCGGCGGGTTGGCAGGAAATGCATAACCGTTACGGCACGCGGCTACTCCGCGACCTATTTACCCCCGCTCTTGCCCTCGCGGATACCGGCTATCCGATTAGTGAGAAGCGCGCCGCCATCATCCTCGAACACCTCTCCGACCTGCAGGCCGATCCCAACCTGGCGGCGGTCTTCCTTCAGGACAGCCTTCCGCCTGCCGCGGGTTTCAAGATCAAGCAGCCTAAGCTCGGCAAGTTGCTCCGGTTCCTCTCCGGCACGCGTCTGACGAACTTCTACTATCCTCCGGTCTCCACATCCATCTGCAACACCGTCGCCGTACGCGGTGGCGTGTTACGTCCGGATGACCTGACGCATTACGCCGTCAAGGATCGCACGCCGGTTACCGGTACTTATCACGGTTACGAGATCACGACGTTGCCGCCGCCGGCCGGCGGAATCTCATTGCTTGAGATTCTGAAGCTCGTCGAAGGTCAGGACTTGCAGGGGATGGGCTTGCTGAGCGCGGAGTACATTCACACGCTCGCGTGCGCCTCGCGGCAGGCGCAGACCGACATGGACGCATGGATCGGAGATCCTGACTTCAATCGAGTGCCGACGGATCAGTTGCTTTCGTCGTCGTGGCTCGATACCGCGGCCGCGCGTCTGCGGACGGACACGGTGTCCGATAAGCTGATACCGCTGGATTCCATTCATGCTCTTGGTCCGGGCAACACGACGCATGTCGTGATCGTGGACAGCCTCGGCAATCTCGTCAGCATTACGCAGTCGATCAACTACTTTTTTGGCTCGGGTCTCATGGCTGAGGAGTGGGGGTTGCTGCTAAACAATCACATGGCCGACTTCGCCGCCGATACGATCAGTGCGCGCGGCATTGCGCCGTTGCATCGGCCGCCCTCCAACATGGCGGCCACGATCATTCGCCAAGCCGGCCGGCCCGTGCTCGTGATCGGTACGCCGGGCGGCTCGCGCATTGCGCCGACGCTCGCGCAGGTGATTATTGCCCTACTCGATTTCGGCTTGCCACTGAACGAAGCGCTTGATGCTCCGCGCTTTTTCCCGGTGCGCAAGACGCTGGTCGTGGAATCCCGCATTCCGGATTCGACGCTGCAAGCCCTGACCCGCAAAGGCTGGCGAATCTATCCGAATGGACCCTTGAACAACTTCTTTGGCGGGGTACAGGCTATCTTGATCGATCCCGACACCGGCGTACTGACCGGAGCCTCGGATCCGCGCCGCGAGGGCGCCCCCGCCGGCTACTGAGCTCATGCGACAGCCGACCGGATATTCGTGCGCAAAACTGCTCTTCCTCGTTCTGCTGGGAGGCCTGACGCTCTTGCCCGCGGGGGCCGGGTTCGCTCGCGCCCGGCGGCACCCGAGCCACGAACAAATGCTCCGTGCGGCCAAGCTCATGCAGCGTTGCGAACGTCTGATCGAAGCGCGCAAGACGAGTCTCGGCCTGATGGTGGACTCGCTCGACGTCAATCGCACGGGGCTGATCGGCATCGAATTCAGCGCGATCACATCGACCGTTGGCGATCTCGCCGCGAAACGCACGGCCACGAATCCCGATATGGCCGCGTTGATTGTGAAAGAGCTGGTTCGCCATCGCATCGGCAAGTCGGACACGATTCTCGTCTCCATGACGGGCTCATTCCCCGCGCTGAATATCGCCACGCTCTGCGCGCTCGAAGTGCTCAAGATTCCCGTATTCGTGATGACCTCGGTATCGGCCTCCAGTTACGGGGCCAATCAAGAGCAGTTTACCTGGCTGCACATGGAAAACCTGCTGCTGGAGCACGCCCTGCTTTCCCATCGTAGCGACGTGGTCACGCTGGGCGCCGGCAGCGATGTCGGCGGCGGTTTGCTCGGTGACGGGCCGGACATCCTGCGAGCAGTGGCGTCCGAGTTTGGTTATGAACTCGCCGAATCGGAGAATTACCGCGAGCAACGGGAGCTGCGTCGTGACTTGCGCGGCTCGCCTCAGGACTACGCGTTGTTCGTCAATATCGGCGGCAACCGCGAGGCCCTTGGTCCGGCGGGCCACGATTTGCCCGCAGGCTGGATCGACCCCTCGTCCGACTCGTGGAAGTCCGTGCGCGGCCCGAAGAGCGGCGCCGTCTTCGATTTTCTGAAAGCCGGAGTGCCGGTGCTGAACTTGCTGCATGTTGAGGAACTCGCGCAGCGCGCGGGTTTGCCGATCGACCCGCGGCCGCTTCCTGAGCCGGGGGAATCCTCGCTCTACTTCGCGAGGTCGCGCGGCCAGTGAATCCCGGTCTCGTCCTGCTGGTGATGATTGCCGCACTGGCTGGCGCCGTGTTTATTCTGCGCTGGCCGACCGGAATCTCGCTGGCGGTGTCTGCGCTGGCTGGAGCGCTGAGTGGCGGATTTGGAATTCCGCTTCGTCATCTCGTTGAGGGGACGATGCTCTACCTCGATCCGATCCTGATCGTGGTGACGTCGCTCTTCTTCATGCGCGTCTATGAGCAATCCGGCTCCCTGGCTGACTTGAATCGCTGGCTGCTGCGCACGTTTGGCGGTTCGCCGGCGCTGTTGATCGCCGTGCTTACGCTCTTCGTGATGTTCCCGGGGATGTTGACCGGACTTACCGCGCCGTGCGTCCTGACCACCGGCGCGATGTGCGTACCGATTCTGCTCGCGGCCGGACTGTCCCGCGTGCGGGCCGGCGCCTTCATTGCGGTGGCGGCGTTCTTCGGCATGGTCGCGCCTCCGGTCAATATTTGCGCGATGATCATCGGCGGCGGCGTGGACATGCCGTATGTCGGCTTTGGATTGCCGCTCACCGTCGCGGCGTTTCCGCTGGCCTTTGCGAGTTCGTTCTGGCTGATGCGTGGACATATCACGCCGCTTGCCGTGGCGGCCCGAACACGGCTCACGGGTTCCTCGGGTTCGGTGCGCTGGCCGGCGTTCCTGCCTCTGTTCTTTCTGCTGTTGCTCTTGCTCGGTGCGCGCTGGCTGCCCGCGCAGATTCCGGATCTCGGGGTCCCGTTGCTGTTTGTGCTGGCCGCCTTCGTGGCGGCGATCTCGGGCGCTCGCGTGAACCTCCTGAAATCCTTGGAATGGTCCGTCCGTGAGGCGGTCCCGATTCTCGCCCTGCTCGCGGGCATCGGCATGTTCATCCAAGTCTTGACGCTGACCGGTGCGCGCGGCGAGATCGTGGTTAACCTGCTCGTCATTCCGCACTGGCTGCGCGATCTGACGATGGCGATTCTCGTGCCGTTGTTCGGCGGCGTATCCGCCTACGGCTCCAGCAGCGTCCTCGGTGTTCCCTTGTTGCTCGCCATGCTCGAACGCAGCGACATCGTCGTGGCGGCCGCGCTCTCGTTGTTGGCCTCCATCGGCGATTTCCTGCCCCCGACCCGACTCGCGGTCGTCCTCGCCGATCAAGTCACGCAAGCCCAGCGCCCCGGTGGCATCTTGAAGCACTGCTGGATTCCCGCCCTGGCCGCGGTTGTTTGGGCACTCCTGATGATCTGGTTCGCCAATCCACTTGCCCGCCTGTTCGGACTCTCATGATCTCCATCCTGTTCTGGCCCTACTACGTGATTGTGCTCATCGCTGCATTGTTCATCAGCCGCGTTGCGTTGCGGGAGTCAAATTGGCGGATTCAAGCCTCCGCCGCGCTGGCGCTGATCCCCCTGCTCCTGCGCGCGCTCTTGGTGAAATGAGCCGGCGATGAATCAGACGGCCCGATTGCGCGGTGGACTGGTAGTGTTGATCGCGGTTGCGATGGTCGTGATGGCTGCACGCGATTTCTCGCGTGCCGGGGTTGACGAGCCGCTCTATCCCTCTGCCTCGCATTCGCAATGCTATTTGCTTTCGACGGATGCTCCCGCGCTCCGAGGCACCCGCGGCGACACGGACGTTTACGTGTTTGACAGCGGAGTTCCCGGCGCCACGGTGCTCGTGCTTGGCGGAACGCACCCCAATGAACCTGCCGGATTTTTGGCGGCGTACGTGCTGACGGAGCATCTCTCGATGGAGCGGGGCCGCGCGATCATCATTCCGCGCGCCAATCGGTCGGCCTTCACGCACACGGAGCCCGGTGACGCCACGCCCGCATTCGTCGAAATTCCGACGGTTGACGGAGCGCGGAAGTTCCGCGTGGGAAGTCGAACCACGAGCCCGCTCGATCAGTGGCCCGACCCGGACGTTTACCGTCATACGCCGTCGGGTCAGGAACTATCCGGCGCGGAAACGCGTAATCTCAATCGATCATTCCCCGGACGGACAGATGGCAATTTCACCGAACGTATCGCGGCCGCCATCACGCACCTGATCGAACGCGAGGGCGTGGATCTGGTGATTGACCTGCACGAGGCTTCGCCGGAATACCCGGTAATCAACGCGATCATCGCACATGACCGCGCACTTGAACTGGCCACCATGGCCAACTTCAATCTGCAAGCCGCCGGCCTGAACTATGCGATTGAGCCGTCACCCCGGAACTTCCACGGCCTGAGTCATCGCGAGCTTGGCGATGCCACGCAGGCTCTGGCCATCCTCATGGAAACGGCGAACGTCACACAGGGGCGACTGCGCGGCGCCAGTTCCGCCGACCGGGTCCTGAGCGGTCAAGACGATTGCTATGAACGTGCGGCTCGTGCCGGGCTGGTCAGGGTACCGTTCGATTCGTCCGGCATATCGATCGAAGAGCGCGTCGGTCGCCATTTGAGCGGCGTGCGCGCCCTCATCGATGCCCTCGCATTCGTGCTCCCCGACAAACCGCTTTCCGCGCGCGGCATTCCCGAATTCGCCGATCTGCGGCGTCTGGGCATCGGTCACTATCTCGCCGGTCCGACTCCGCACTGAACCACCTCAGCGACTCGACGTTACCCTCTACGTCGCCGACGGGCGTGCGTGCGCTCACCCCGCCGGATTCGCGTTCTTGATCTCTAATCGAATCCGAAAAGGCCTCAGCACCATTCCATTCCCCGCACCGATGAATCTCCTGAAGACTCTCTCGTTGACGACTCTCGTCTGCGCCGCTCTCGCGCTCGCTGACCCGCCCAAATTTGCCGAGCCGATCCTCGTGACCTCCTGCGGCCAGAGTGCGGACGGCATGAGCGCCAAACTTCTCTTGCAGCGTGACAGCCTGCGCTTTGATTACCTGCCGCAAGCCACCGCCGGGCAAGTTGCGGATCACGGCTCCGTGATTCTGGTAGTGGGTGGTTCCAGCAAGGGCTTGGGCGCCGCTAAGATCTCTGCGGAGGACGAAACCGCCCGAGTTACTGCATTACTGACCGCCGCGCAAGCCGCCAAGCTGCCGGTGCTGGCGCTGCATCTCGGTGGCCCCTCCCGGCGTGGCTCGCTGTCCGATCAGTTCAATCAGCTCGGCGCGGCAAACGCTCAGCTCATTATCGTCATTAAGGGCGGCGACGACGACGGTTTCTTTGCCAAGATCGCCGCCGAGAAAGAGATCCCGCTGCAAACCGTGGAAAAGCTCATCGACCTCGGCCCCGTGCTGAAGCAGTTGTATTCGTCCGGCGAGTAGAGACTTATCCAGAGTTGGTCGATGGGCGGATGATTGGACGCCGAGCCGGGTCACGTCTTCGCATCCCGGCCGGAATCGGAAACCGCGCCGCTCATCGCGCCGAGTGCTGTGTTTCGCGCGCACAATCGGAACGCAGCTTGACTTGAGATAGTTACCAAGGTCTTCCTGAAATTTCCCAAACATGAAACGGCCCGGATTGCTCCGGGCCGTTCTGATTTCGAAAGCGGTGCGAATTACTTCAGCAGCAGCATCTTGCGCGTTTGCACGAAATTGCCACTGACCATGCGATAGAGATAGACACCGGCGCCGACGCTTGTGCCGCCGTTGCTCAAGCCGTCCCATTCCAACGAGTGCACGCCGGCGCCCATCCGGCCGTCAACCAGCGTCCGCACCAGCTGACCCTGAATGTTGAAGATCTCGAGGGCGACATCGGCCTCCATGGGCAGCGCGAACTCGATGCGCGTCGTCGGGTTGAACGGGTTCGGGTAGTTCTGCGCCAGCGCGAACTGATCCGGCTGCAACACCCGCGGATCATCCAGACTTAATGGAAGATGAAAGATCCCGGTCGTATCATAGAACACCGCGCCGTAAGTGTAGTTGCTGTCCTTGAGGACCAGCACGCAATTCATAAAGCTCTCCGTCGGGAAATGCAGATTGGTGGTATCATCGAGCGAGTCGCTCGCTACGCGTCCGAACCGCGTCGGGTTGGCCGGAACGTTGTACCACAAGTCAATCCAGAAATGCGACGGGCAATCGGACGGCAGTGTGGGCGTATCGAAATGCAGGACAACATCCTCCCCTGACCAACCGTACCCTGTCAACTCCGTCAACGTCTGCTGGCTCCAGCGCATCAGGTACGTGCTGCCGGCGTCCGCATTGCTGGGCGCCGCGTTGCCCGCCGAGTTGTATGCAACAACCGTGTATTGGCGCACGGCATCCGTGTTAACCGGGAGCTCGATGCTTCGTAACGATCCACCGGCTCCGCCTACCGGTTCCCCGTCGGCCAAGATCGTGAACCCACCGAGATGGTTGGGATCACCGGTCCACGCCCAATCCACCACGACCAACAGACACCGCGTGTCGTCGGACGCATGGCAATCCGTGGCCGGCGGCGGAATCGTCTCCGTCGTCGGGCAGGAATTGTTGGCGCAGTTCCAATCCGCCTGCGCGAAGTAGACCTCCGCCGGACCGATCGCCAACTCAAAGGTTTCGGTCTGATAGCAGGTGTTATTCGCGCTGATTTGGAGATAGTAAATCGGATTCACTGCCGGCAGGTACTCCATGACGAACGCATCCGTCATGGCGAAATACCCCGCGCCGAGACCGAGCAATTCACCATTCATCCCGAAGCAATTGAAGTTCACTTCGCCGCTATCCGAGCCAATCGCCGGCTGCGGGTCATCAGCATCCGGTCCGTTCGCGTCATTATCCCAGAACAAGCAGACCGGTGTGCCGTCCGGAAACACATTCGCTCCCCAGCAAGGCGACGCGAGTGGTGGCTCCGGCGGCGCGGAACCGTCGTCCAGATAGCTGCAGTAAAGCTGCGTGAGTTGCCCGAAGGCAGACGTAGCCGCCATGACAAAGAGGCTAAACAACACCCATTTCATTGATCTCATAGCACGTCCCACTGGTTGAATTGGGCGCTGTCCGGCGGTCTTGTCATTTCTGTAAACTCAGTAATAACAAACCTAAGACAGCCCCGGCCCACTTCCAAGTCCGACCCCCTTGCAGGGACGGAATATGACATTTCAGTAGCTCCAAATATCTGAAATGCTATAAGAAAAAGCAACTCTTTTCTCTCCCGCGGCCGCAACTTCTCGCTCCGGACTCTACTTCCCCCGCCGAGAGCCTATCCTGGGAGAGCAGAACGGCGCGGCAACGTGGCTTTATCCTGTTGTCGGAGCGGAAGGTCAAGGGGCTGAAGCCACCTTGCCTTGCCGAAATCGACAGCCCACCCCAATTTCAAGTTAGGTTCTTAGCATGGCTGTAACAAGCGTGGGCGAGCCCGTCCGGGCCCGCCCACTTTCGCCTGTTCAACTGGTCACGTCAAAATGCCGAATCCGGCCGTTGACCTGCGCTGCGTCTCCGAATCACGGCTCGGTGGACGCGACCACCAAATAGAATCGAACCGCTGTCGAAGGAACTACCCCAATATCGGTGAAACTTGTCGTGGATGTCGAACCCAGCAGCGTCGTGAATGGACCGCTGACCGACGACCCCGCGTAAATCCGGTAGTAGGGCGCCCCGGTGGACTGCCAGTTCAGCAGAATGTTGTTCCCGGACGGAGAAATCACTAACGTGGAAGGTGCGGATAGCGCCGAGCCATGCGCACGGATCATCCGGGCGCTGTGCTGGGCGTTCGGCAGCGCGTCTGCCTCGGAATGCCAGGCAAGGTCACACGCATCATAGTAATAGCTGTTCGCCGCCGAGCTATTGGCATCGCGGCCAAACGCCTCGTGTTTGCCGGGTTCAGGGTCACTCACGGCGATGTAAAACGGCCCGGTGACCGTTAAGGGACCGCCCAACCCATCCTTAATCAGCGTCGAAGCCCAATAGACCGGACCGACGGGCAGTCCGCCGATCTGGTTTCCGATGGAGCCAGAGACTTCGTTCCACAATTCCGTACCCGGCAAACCGCCGGGCCCGTCGGCACTCAGGACTCTGACGCGGATGGAGGTGTGGAAGCTGTCCGGATGGGCCGCCGCCACGGCTACGTCAGCCTGACAAAGTGCGTAAGGCGTCGCCGTCGGCGTGATCTTGATCGCCCACTCGAACCCCGGAGTGCCGCTCCAGTTGTACCCCTCAGCCGTTCCGTCATCCTGCACGACCGTGGGCAATGCACACGCTCCGACGTCCAGCGTGAACGTGTCGGTCGTGGCCGACAGCGCCTGTGCGTCGTACGCACGCAGGAAATACTCATAGGTATTGTCGATCAACGCGACGAGTATAGAATACTCTCCGGGATTCCCGGTGGCCGCGAGCGCCGTCGAATCATAACTCCCGACTCCGGCCACGCGCTTGTGCAGGGAGACTGTCGGCGTGCTGTAGTCGTCGAGCGCGGTCGCCACGAACAATACATTGCCCGCCGCGGCATCCTGATGCGGAGCATGGTACAACGAAGGCGCCGCGTTCGGCGCGGTAATCGTGAAGTTCGCGTTTGAGATGTCCGTTGCCACCGGTGCGCTGACGGAGGTTACCCTGATTCTCGCCGTCGTTGTCGGCGGCCCGCCCAGCGTCAGCACATAACTGCCGGAGTTCGGCACGGTGGTCAAGGTGACAAAACCGCCGGTCGGATAGTCTCGATCAAGTTCAATCGTCACGTTGCCGGAGAAACCGCCGCTGGTCCAGGTAATTTCTTCGAGTCCAGCTCCGTTCAACGACTCTCCGCCGTTGGGCCGGGTCACCGTGACCATCGGATTCGAGATGGTGAACGCGGCATTTGACACATCGTTGATGGCCGGAGTAGAAGTGCTCGCCACGCGGATTCTGGCATTCGTGCTCGTTGCGCCGCTCGCGGTCCACGACTCGTTGCCATCGTTGGCGATATTCGTGAACAAGGCTTCCCAGGCGCCACCCGCATAGTTCCGGTTGAGTTCGACATTCACATTCCCCGAGACGGCCACGGAACTCCAGTTGATTGTGTAAGCGGTTCCAAGGAAGTAAACCTCGCCGCCATTCGGTGCCCCGACCGTAATCGTCGGCAACGACAAGGTGAAATTCGCATCAGACGAGTCGCCAATCGTCGGCGTGGTCACACTCACAATGCGAATTCGATTGGTGCTGCCGGTCGCTCCGCTCACGCTCCAGTTTTCGCTGCCGTCATTTGCGGTGCTGGCAATCAGCGTCTCCCACGTCACGGAAGGATAGGTTCGATTGATGTCGATCCGCACATTCCCGCTCACACCGTTGGAGGTCCAACTGATCGCCTGCGTGGTCCCCGTGTACCAGATTTCCCCGCCGTTCGGTGATCCGACCGTGATCGTATTGGCGGCGGCGCTGATCAGCAGACTAAGCTGATACATCTGCACGGTCGTGGCCCCGGCCTGCGGGAGGACGCGCACATAGTAGGTCCCCGCGGCCGTGAGGTTGTAGGTCGAGATCACTTCATCTACACCCGCCGGCTGCGAATTTGCCGTCGCTAACACGGTCGAGCCATTGGTCCCGACCAGCGTCATGCTCAGGTCCTGGTCGTCAGTGGTGGTAATCGACGTGTTTGTCCCGCAGTCCGCGTCTTGCGGACCTTCGAGATAGGTTAGGCCTACCGGATGCAGGGTCAGGGCCACGGCCTTCCCGGCGACGACCGTGAACTTGTACCAGTCATTGTCCGTGGCATTGTCGCAGGAAACGTCATTCACAGTTGTCGTGCCGTTGCCGAGCGTGCCCAGATTATTGGCGAGCGTCGAAGTGTCGTTGCCCTCGCGTGCATCACCGTAGTGTCGCTGGGCTCCGCGCACATCGTCGTGCTGTCCCCCGTCGAAATTGGTATTCAGATACGGTTCCATCAGCTTCGTGCTATTGGTCGGACAGACGTGCGAGAGCCCGAACCCATGCCCATGCTCGTGCGCGATGGTATTGCGCAGGAACACATAGTTCGAAGTGGATGAATTCCACGATTCCGCGCTGTCCAGAACCATGTCGCCGCCATTTGGGAAGTAGTTGTACGCGAGGATGCTGCTGGCGCCGTCGATATACTTGGACCCGATGCGAACATCGCCGCGCACTCCGAGCGAACCGCCGCTGCCGAACATCGACGCGCCGTCATCCACCGTTTCGACGTAATTGATCCCGGCCAGGTCCGACCAGCGCGCGAACACGGCCCGGAACTTCGGTTTCCAGATGCTCGTGTCCCCGAACAGCGCGTTAAATCGCCGGAAGAGAACGCTTGACGCGGAGGGTTCACCGACTCCGCTGGGAATGGTCGTTCCGTCGGGGACGAAGCTGAAGGTCAGCGTGATCGAGTCGCCCTGCGAACCGGTCCCGCCGTTGATGACCGTACTCGACCAGCGCGTATTCAGTTGAAAATCCAGCGGACTGAAGGGTCCGTAGAGTAACTGGCTGATCGTGTTGACAATCTCCGGGTCAGTACCCGGCGCGAAGCAGCAAATGAGCGGCGGCCGCTCGTGGGCAGGAATGGTGGACAACCGCATCGCCATCTGCTGATATTGCTCCGGCAGATGGGAGATATCCGGACCCGGTAATTCAAGGTAGGGTACGCCAAATTGTCGAAGTGAGGAGGGTGCGAGCGAAGCGGTACCACATTCCTCATGGGATTGCGCTTGTGCGGACAGTCCTCCCACCAGCAGAAAGACGCTCAGCCAAACTAACCTTTTAATCATAATCATCGTCGAAGCTCCGCGAATCGTGACAAATACGTGCGGGGATATCGGACCTGGAATTGCGGGAAATAGCGAGCCCATCGGTTCCGCCACGCACTGAAGGAAGCTAACATAATTGGAAATGCGAAACAAGCGGCCAACTCAAGAAGTGCAAATTTCGCGGCTCGCGGCCGAGGATAATTGAAGGGACTGACCCGGCGGACCGGGCGACGCTTGAAATCGTACGGATTTTGCAGTATAATATAGGATTGATACGTCCAGCGGGTGCCGTGGCGTAAGTCACTGAGTTACAATATTTAGGGGTTTCCCTGGCCATGAAAACTGTCGCACTGCTCACCGGCGGCTTCCTGCTTTGCCTCGCAATTCTGATCTGTGGTGGTTCGGTCGGTTCCGTCGCGGAACGTCCGATTGTCTCCATATATCAACCGGATCCGTGCCGTCCGCCGCTTGCCGTCTGTTTCGCTCCGGGCACGCCGGCCGACTATATGGCGGAATGGCAGCATCGGATATGGGAGCGGACCTCGGCGGACTTCAACATCGGCGAACGCTGGAGCCAGACGGCCACCGACGGCGGGACCGGCGCGCAGGGCGAGCCGGTACACTTGACCTACAGCTTCGTGCCTGACGGAGTGAGCGCGGATGGTCAGCCCAACGTCCTCTTCGAGCGCATGAACGAGCTCTTTGATTCCGAGGCGGAATGGCAAGGCATCTTCGCCGGCATCTTTGGCGGGTGGGCGAACGTCTCGGGCCTGACCTATAATCAGGACGTGGACGACGGCGCGGCGTTTCGCGGCCAGTCCGCGGGCATCGTCGGCGTTCGTGGAGATGTCCGGATCGTGGCGGTTCCGCAGGACGGCGCCAGTGGCGTGCTCGCCTACAATTACTTTCCCGATCGCGGCGACATGGTGCTCGATTCCTATGAGAACTGGGGGTCGCTCTCGCAGAATCACATCTTCCTCCGCAATATTGTGGCTCACGAGCATGGCCACGGCTGGGGTCTCTCGCACGTCTGCCCGGCGAACGGCACCAAGTTGCTCGAGCCTTACTATTCGTCGTCGTTCGACGGACCGCAGCATGATGATATCCGTGCTGCGCAGCGCAACTACGGGGATCGCTACGAGAATAACGACAGCCCGGCCACGGCGACTCCGCTGGGGACTTTGAATGAAGATCGCACGGTCACACCCGTCGGTCTGAACAATAACAGTGATGAGGACTACTACACGTTTTCCGTTCCGGCGGGGCGCGGGGTGACGATCACGCTGCAACCCGTCGGCTCCGAGTACCTCGACGGCACCCAGAACGGTGATGGCTCGTGCAACGCCGGTTCGCTGATTAACACGGTTGACGACCAGAATCTCAACTTGTTCCTGCGCAATGAGTCCGGCACGCAATTGCTGGTGTTCGCGGATACTCATGCGGCGGGCGAAGCCGAGGCGATCGTCCGCTATGCGGTCCCCCCGCAGGGCGGCAGCTATATGGTGCAGGTCGCGTCCGGCGGCGGCAGCACGGTTCAGCTCTATGATTTGATCTTTGACATCTATCATGCCGCGGATCCGTACCTGACCACCTGTCCGCTGGATTTCGACTCCACACTGCTCGGAGTTCCGGTCACACGCACGACCGTCCTCGCGAACCCGGCCAACACGGCACTTTCGGTCTCCGCGTTGACGACGACCGGGCCGTTCACGGTGTCGCCGAACACGCCGCAGACGATTCCCGCGCAAGGTCAACTCGAATTGACAATGACCTATCTTGCGCAGCAGTTGAACGAGCAGACCGGGACGCTGACGATCGCGCACGGCGGTCCCGGTGCTGAATTGACATGCAGCATGGTCGGCTTCTCGACGGAATCGACGTTGCACTTCCAGAACGGCACGAGCTTCAATTTTGGGGACGTCGGCGTGGGTGACATCGACAGTCTCGCGGTCGTGTTGCGCGCGCAGGGCAACGTTCAACTTCAGATCAATAGCATTCAGATTGACTCACCGTTCTCGATGGGCTTCGCGGGTCCGGTGGTGCTAAATCCGACGCAATCACTGATTCTGCGTCCCCGTCTGACTCCGGCGCAACTGGGGCCGGTCAGTGGCAACATGGTGATCTTCCATTCCGCGCCATCCTCGCCGGATACGGTCTATCTGTCGGGCAATGGCGTCGTGTCGGCCGCGGATGATCCGCGCGGACTGGCCGCGACCTATCGTCTTGAGCAGAATTACCCGAATCCGTTCAATCCGTCCACGACCATCGCCTATGACCTGGCTCGTTCCGGAGTGGTTGCGCTGCGAGTGTTCGATGTGAACGGTCGCGTCGTGGCCGATCTGGTGCATGAAACCCAGTCCGCCGGCCGTCACGCCGTGGAGTTCGACGGCACGCGCTTCGCGTCGGGCCTTTACCTCTACCGATTGGAATCGTCCGGATTCAGCGGCAGCGGCAAGATGCTGCTGCTCAAGTAGTCGTGACCCTTTGATATCATCAGGCAATCGCGGGGCGGGCTCATCACCCGCCCGTGTTGTTGCCATCGGGTCTCCCCCCACGATGTGGGGGGACCAAGGGGGGGGCGCGTCTTCGCGCACCTGCCTCGCCGAGCAGGGATTCCTTCCCTGCCGGAATGGTGCTCAGCCGCTCCTGCCGGTGGCACATCACTTGTAAACTTTCGCCGGGCCGGGTCTCCCGACCCTGCCGGAATCGGACCAGCCCGAAAGGCCGCGCAACGTGGACGGTAGAATCAAAGTGACCTCCAAGATCTGCAAGACCCTTGACGTAGGGCTGCGGCGTGCTCTATTTGGCGGCAACATGATGGCGTGGCTGGATGAGGCCGCGTCGATTTTCGCGCATCAGCACACCGGCGAGGAGCTGCTGGTGACGCTGAAATTCGGTGAACTCGAGTTTCACCAGCCGGTGTGGGAAGGGCAGATCGTGGACTTCTATGTGTCCGACGTGAAGGTCGGCAAGACCAGCATTCGCTTTGCGATCGAAGGCTTCACGGCCGGCGAGCGTCTCGTGGTCCACACCAGCGTCGTCTTCGTCGCCGTGGACAAAGACTACAAACCCAAAGTGATCGCGAGGTTCAATCCGTAGCTTTCTTCCGCCGAGCAGGGACTGTGTCCCTGCCGGAATCTCACTTGGCCAATCGTCCTGGCGGCACAGGTCTCCGGTGCCCCGCTTTCGCATTCACCCCGAGCAGGGTCTGCGCACACTGCCGGAGTCTTGGCGTAGCGCAGCAAGTCTTGGTCTTAGTTATTCAGTCAATGGTTCTATGGACTCATCGATCCGCACCATCCTCTGGCAGCAATTCGGCGCGGCCATCGACATGCTTGAAAATGCGATCCGCGCCTGTCCCGCGGAGCTTTGGGGCAGGCGGTCGCTGGTCCCTGAATATTGGTACACGGCGTACCATACGCTGTTCTGGCTCGATTATTATCTTTCGGAGTCGCCCGCGACCTTCGCACCGCCGCCGCCGTTCAATCTCGACGAGATGGACCCCGCCGGGCTGCTTCCCGATCGCGTCTATACTCAGGCCGAGCTATTGAACTACCTCGCTTACGGCCGTGGGAAATGCCGTGCCCGGATCGCATCGCTCACGGAGGAGACCGTCCAGCATCGGTTTCGCGCGGGCCGGAAGGATTTCAATGTCGTCGAAATCCTGCTCTACAACATGCGCCACGTCCAGCACCACGCGGGGCAATTGAACCTGCTGCTGCGGCAAAATATCGACGATGCTCCGCGCTGGGTCAGCCAAGCCGGCGCTTAATCACGTTCGGGATCACGTTTTTGCATTGCCAAATTCAAAGTTTCGGAAAGCCCCTATGACCACAGTCCCTAAACGTCGCGACGCACTGCCGAGCCTCGAGAGTTCCCCGGTTGCCAACGGAACGGCCTACGTGTCGTCTCCGCTCGAGATTTACGGGCAGAACGTATTCTCACTCACGACCATGCGTCAGATGCTGCCGAAGCAGGTATATCAGCACATGCTCGAGATTATCGAGAAGGGGGTGCCGCTGGATCCCGCGACGGCGGACGTTGTGGCCGCGGCGATGAAAGACTGGGCGCTCAGCCGCGGCGCCACGCATTACAGCCACTGGTTCCATCCGCTAACCGGACTCACGGCCGAGAAGCACTCGGCGTTTCTGCAGCCCACTCGGGACGGCAGTGTGATCACGGAGTTCACGGGCGAGAACTTGTTACAGGGCGAGCCTGATGCGTCGTCGTTTCCGTCCGGCGGTTTGCGCGCGACCTTTGAGGCGCGCGGCTATACCGGGTGGGACCCGACGAGCAATGCGTTTCTGATGGAAGGCACGCTGGGCAAGACGCTGTGCATTCCGAGCGTCTTTCTCGGATTCGGCGGTCATGCGCTCGACAAGAAGGCTCCGTTGTTGCGATCGATCGACGCGATCAGTCGCGCCGCGCTGCGCGTGTTGCGGCTGTTCGGAAACCGCACGGCCTCCCGTGTCATCACGACTCTGGGCTGCGAGCAGGAGTACTTCCTGATCGATCGCCGTTACTTCTTGCAGCGCCCCGATCTGATCACGGCCGGTCGCACGCTGTTCGGGGCCCGGCCGGCCAAAGGTCAGGAGATGGAGGACCACTATTTTGGAGCGATCAAACAGCGCGTGCTGGCGTACATGGAAGATCTTGAGCGCGAGCTTTACAAGCTGGGGATTCCGGTCACGACCCGGCACAACGAAGTGGCGCCGTCGCAGTTTGAACTGGCGCCGGTCTTCGAGCGCGCCAACGTGGCTACGGATCACAACATGCTGGTGATGTCGGAGATGAAGCGCGTCGCGCACAAGCACGGATTTGAATGCTTGCTTCACGAAAAGCCGTTTGCCGGCATCAACGGCAGCGGCAAGCACAACAACTGGTCGATGGCCGACGATCTGGGCGTGAATTTGCTGGACCCGGGCCGTACGCCGCAGGAGAACGCGCAATTCCTTGTCTTCCTCACGGCGGTCATTCGCGCGGTGCATTCCCACGCCGATCTGTTGCGCGCTTCGGTGGCGACCCCGGCCAACGATCACCGGCTGGGCGCCAACGAAGCGCCGCCCGCGATCATGTCGATCTATCTCGGCGACGTGCTCACCGAGGTAGTCGAGTCGCTCATCCATGGGGAGCCGATGAGCCGGCGCGAGCAGCAGTTCCTCGATATCGGCGTTTCCACGCTGCCGCCGCTGCCGATGCATGACTCCGACCGCAATCGTACGTCGCCCTTTGCCTATACCGGTTCCAAATTCGAGTTCCGCGCGGTGGGTTCGGGTCAAAATGTCGCGCGGCCGAACATGGTGCTGAATACGATTGTGGCGGAATCGCTGGACGCGATTGCCGGGCAGTTGGAGCAGGCGCTCGGCCAGGGCAAGCCGTTGAATGAGGCCGTCCGCGCGGTGGTCCGCGCGGAGCTCACGGCACACGCCGCCGTCGTCTTCAACGGTGATAACTACTCGGCGGAGTGGCACGCGGAGGCGGAACGACGGGGTCTGCCGAATTTGAAATCTTGTATCGAAGCGATCCCCGTCTTTGTAGCGCCGCGGACCCTTGAGCTGTTCGGGAAGGTGAAAGTGCTTTCCGAGGACGAGCTGCGCAGTCGCTGCCGCATCATGTTGGAAAACTATGTCAAGACGATCAGTATCGAGGCAGCGCTGACGGCCGACCTGGGTCGGACTTCCATCTTGCCGGCCGCCCTGGAGTACCAGCAGCGCATGGCCGCTTCCGTGCAGGCCATGGAGCATGTCGTGGCGACCCCCGCCAAGCCCCAGCATCATGCCCTCAAGACTCTGACGGCGGCCATTGACCGGCTGCTCATCGCGCTGGAGAACCAAGAGGACGCTCGGAAGTCCGCCGAATCGAACCATGGCGACGAGCTTGCGCACGCCGCCGCATACCGCAACCAGGTATTGCCCGCCATGGCTGAAACCCGTGCCGCCGGGGACGCCCTCGAGTTGCTGGTCGATGATCGCCTCTGGCCGCTCCCGAAGTACCGTGAATTGTTGTTCTCTGCGTAATTAGCGACCCCAACGCTTGACTTTTGACCACCCGGTCCTTCGCGAGGACCGGGTGGTCTCGTTTTCGGGCCGATCGTGGCACAGCATCTGCATTAACTCCGGGTTCCTCTGCTTGAGCAACCGGCACGGCTGGCAAGTGGCCCATTCCGCAGCGCTTCCCGGCGAAAATTGCATTGTAGGATAACTTAGGACTTGACAAAGAGATAAACTTGCTATATCTTACGAATAGTGCGCATAAATAGCACAGTATTTGTCATATTCGACGACCCGTTCGACCATGGCGCGCAAGGGAGGACCCGGGGAATTCACTCTGAAACACGATGGCCAAGCTCGAGAACGCACGTTTCATCATCAAGAAACCATTTCGTTTGTTTCAGTTCCTTGGTTTTCATGTAACTCCCAATCATTTCTATGAGCCAATTCCCGACACGCGCGAGCTCTCCGAGGAGCTTTGGACCAGCCCATCAGAACTGCCGGGAATTAACCTGAATGAAATTGAGCAACTCCGGCTTCTCGACGCCTTCAAAGCGAGTTATAAAGGAGAGTACGACGCCCTTCCTCGCGACCGGACGTCGGACCCCGCTCAATACTATGTGAACAATGGCGCCTTTGCCAGCATCGACGGCGAGGCCCTGTATTGCTTCGTGCGGCGCTTCCAGCCGCGGCGGATCATTGAAATCGGCTCGGGCAATTCAACCCTGCTGGCTGCTCAGGCGGTTCGCCGGAACGGGGAGCTGACCGCCGGGTACCGCTGCGACTACACGGTCGTTGATCCGTTCCCCAACAAGGCGATTCACGCCGGATTGCCGGGACTGACGCGCATACTTGCCGATCCGGTTCAGCGCGTGCCGCTGGCGAAGTTTTCCGAACTCGCGCGCGACGACATATTGTTCATTGACTCCAGCCATGTGCTCAAGATCGGCAGCGACGTGCAGTTTGAGTTTCTCGAGCTGCTGCCGCGACTGCAACCGGGCGTGATCGTGCACGTGCATGACATCTTCCTCCCCGCGGAGTACCCGCGTTACTGGGTGATAGACGAATTTCGCTTCTGGACGGAACAGTACTTGTTGCAGGCGTTCCTGTCGTTTAATGATGCCTTTGAGATTCTGTTTGCGGCGAGCTACCTGCATATGAAACATCCGGCGGAGCTGGCCGCCGCATTTGCATCCTATTCCCGCGAACGGGTCTGGCCGGGCAGTTTCTGGATGCGCAAGGTCCGCTGATTTTCGCGGGACCGCGATACCGGGAGCGGATTCGTAATTCGCCGGGCCGTCACTCGGCTTCGGGTTTGTTGCCCAAACCAAAATCCGCCGAGCGGGGTGCCCTCACCCCGCCGGAATCGGAGTGAGTCACTCCCCGCTCATCATTGCATTCATAAACTTCTTCTCAGATTCCGGGCACCCGGGGACGGGTGCCTGGGCGATGTCTTTTGGGCAACAAGCCCGCTTCTGACGTACCGAAAAGCTTGATGATCGAGTAATACCGCAACTCCGAACGCAAATATCGCTCGCAGGAAAACAATCAAACCGGGAGGTGGATCATGTTGAACACTGCGAATCTTCGCTTGCTGGTTGCATTCACGTGTCTGGCGGCCTCAATCGCCATCGCCGCACCGTCTCGACTGAGTGATGACCAGATGGCTGCGCGGAACCGAATCGCGCGGCATGGAACTCTCGATGAGAACGAGAATCAGCTACGCTACTCCAAGACCACGGACTTTGGCGCGACGTGGACCTTGGCTCAGGCCGGCGACCTGAGCACCTTCGCCCCGACCGAGAGCTCGTTTCCGGACTTCGGCGCGGTGGTGATGGCCAATGGCGAGCTTTGTTATGTCATCACGTTGGCGACGGCGGCGACGCCGGGCGTCTACTCGCTCAGTGGTCCGGCCTTCACGCCGGTGCTGGTGATGGCGGAAGGCAGCAATAGTTTTGACCGTGGCTACAGCTCGACACCGGGTCATACCGATGTCAGTCGCGCCGCCAACGGAACCCTCGTTTGCGTGATCTGGGGGACGAATTCCAGCGGCGAGAGTTCGCTCTGGGCGTCGAAGTCCGCCGACAATGGCGCAACGTGGGCGACGCCGTGGGTCTTGGCCGCGGGAGCGGCCTTGGGAGTGGATGACGCGGCGGAAGACGGCCTGTTCAAGATGCCGGATCGCTGCGACAACACCTGGGCGTGGGCGCAGTATCAGAATACCGGCGCCGAGGGCTACGACCAATATGTCGTGCGGTTCAACCATTCGACGATGGCGGCCGGCACGGTGATTTCGCTCCCCGAGTACTCCGGTCACCCGTACAGCTACATGTTCGGCGGCTGCAAGCCGATTGCCTATGATGCCGCGGCGAACTACCTCTACCTCTGTTTCCGTAATCCGGACGCGAACGGCGTCTCGGTTTACCTATCGAACGATTACGGCGCCACGTTCACATCGACGGCGAACCTGATCCTGAGCACGACCCGCTATCCGTCGATGAGCGTGAATCCGGCCGCGCAGTACCCATGGGTGGTGCTGGGCGAAACGGTCGGTTCGTTGCAACCGGGCACCCCGCAATGTCTGTTCCGGGCGTACGATGAAGGTAACTACAATGGCGGCGCGTGGACGGGTCTGACTCAGTCGTTCTGCACGACGCTGCGCGACACGAACACGACGTACTACTATGCGCTGTACATTCCGCACCTGTGGTGGTGGGATGCGAATCGCGGTGTCATGACGTCAAATACCGCGACGAACTTCCTCTCGGGTGAGGTTATCGAGACGGTGCGCACCACCGACGGCGGCGCGACGTGGGTTGACTTCGGCACTCGGGTGCACTACGAGACGGATCAGATCAATGCCGGGACGATGCTGGTCTCGGAACTCTGCGGCGGTGAGAACGGCGTGGCCTACGTCGCCCTGAGCGGCGCTCCCGGCGTGACGGATATCACTCCTCCGACGGTGACCGATATGCAGCTCTTGACGCCGGCGACGACCCTCGGGCCGTACGTGGTGAAGGCCTTGTATCAGGACGGGAACGGCATCGATACGGTGACCGGACCGTGGGTGAACTGGCGTCCCACCGTGGGCGGCTCGGATTCCTATGTGACGGAGGACAGCGTTCAGTACACCGTCCCCGGTACCCTGAGCGGCTGGTATTTCTTCACCATCCCGGACACGGCGACGGGCGGCATTCAGCAGGGCGACAGCATCTTCTTCTACTGCGACGGGTACGACGTGGGCGGCAACTACTCCAATACCGAGACCCAGATCATCATCGCGGGTGTCGAATGGTTGGCCGTGGAAGAGCCGATGGCGACGCAGCCGACGGAGTTTGCGCTGCACGGGAACTTCCCGAATCCGTTCAATCCCGAGACCCGGATCATGTTTGATCTGCCGGCGAATGCGCGGATTGATCTTGTCGTTTACAACACCCTCGGTCAGGTCGTGCGCGTGCTCGCGAATGACAAGGCGTTAGGCGCGGGTACGCATCGCGTGACGTTCAACGCGAATGATTTGCCCAGCGGCATCTACCTCTACCGCTTGAGCGCGAACGGCGTCTCCGCCACGCGCAAGATGGTGCTCGTGAAATAACGGGCCGCGATCCTTCAGCCCCGGGACGCCGACTTGGCGTCCCGGGGCTTTCCCTTCTATACGGGACGATCGCGCCCGGGAGTGCGAAATCGTCCCCACCAAATCCCCCCTTGACATGTGACTATGGCCCGGGATCAACGTCGCTTCGACGCCCGGCGTGCTCACCGTGGAACCCCGAGATGATCATTTTGCAATACACTTTGGATGCGAACAGCGGATTCGACAAGGAATCCGGAGGTGAACCATGAAGCGGTTGACATGTTTGCTCCTGTTGATCGTGCTGGTGCCGGCGGCCGTTTGGGCAGCCGGTGTCGGCAAGATTTCCGGCACTGTAACGGATGCCGGATCGGGCGACCCGATCCCCGGTGCGGCCGTGATGGTGGTGGGATCGACGATGGGAGCGTCGTCCAGCGTTGACGGAGAGTTCTTCATCCTCAACGTTCCGGTCGGCACATTCGATTTAAAGATCACGTCCCTCGGGTATGAGACCCTCAACATCCAGGGCGTGGAAGTGGTCGCGGATGGGACTTACGAGCTCACGGCCACCTTGACGCAGTCGGTGATTCAGGGTAAGGAAGTGACGATCGTGGCGGCGCCCGACGTGCTCAAACGCGATCACGCGGCGACGATCAAGTCACTGGGCTCGACGGAGATCACCGAGCTGCCGGTCACGACCTATCGTGACGCGCTGGCCACCACTGCCGGTGCGGTCGGCAAGAATGAGAACATCCACGTCCGCGGCGGCCGTCGCGACGAGATTCTCTACTTGATCGATGGCTTGCCGGCCAAGGACCAGCAATTCCAGCAGCGGGCGATGGACGTTCCGACCGCGGCGATCGGCGAAGTGCAGGTCCTCACCGCCGGTTTCAACGCCGAGTACGGTGAAGCTCAGAGCGCGGTGGTCAATCTCATCGTGAAAGAGGGCGATCCGCAGTATCACGGTCGGATCGAGCACGTGAACGACTTCGCCGGCGGCGAGCATTATCAGGACTACGACTACTCCGAAGGGTCCGTCTCCGGTCCCGAACCGCTCACGCAGAAGCTGCTGCCGCGGCTCGGCGTCACGATTCCGGGCGAGGCTTTTCTGTTTGGTTCCGGCACGGTCTGGGGGCGAAACACCAACCTGCGCGGGACGTGGATCGACAGTGATCGCTACTACCGTCATCAGGTCACCGATCTGCTCGGCATGGACGTGCGCAAGAATCAATCGTACGTCAACTCGGTGCTCAAGCTCACCTATGTTCCGCAGCCCAAGTACAAGTTCACGTTCGGCTGGAATCAGGCGCAGCGTTGGGAGAATCCGTACTGGTACCGGCTCAGCCGTAGCTTCCCGGACGATTTCAGTCTGGACGAGCAGTCCCTGGGCATGCACGCGCTGTCCGGCATCCAGCCATACGCGAGTGACGCGGAGAGCTTTGCGAATCTCTTCGACATCGACGACGACGCCGACGGTCGTGTGGATGAAGAGGCGCTGAACTGGCAGGACGATGATGGCGACGGGCTGGTGGACGAAGACCTGCAGTACTACTCGTATAACGCGAACGATCACACGCGCGCGGATCAAACGCAGGATCAGCAGTACTACGCCACGTTCAACCACAATTTGAGTTCCAAGACGTACTACACGCTCCGGCTGGGCGGCTATCGCACGGATCGCACGCTGGCCGGCGGCAACAAGGGACCGAATGAGTACGGCGAACGGCCCGAAGCGTGGGTAGATCTGCCGGACGCCGAGGGCAACGGCAACGGTCGCTATGACATTGGCGAGCCGTTTACCGATCGCGACGGCGACGGCCTGTATGACTCCGGCAATCCGGGCAATCAGTATCCCGATGTCTATGGCTTCCACATCGCCGGTGACGGCTTGGGCGGCAACTATCAGCAGCTGGTTCCCGATTGGGCGAGCTTTGAATCCACGACACTGACGTGGAAGTCGGATCTGACAAGTCAGGTGAATAACCGGCATCTGATGAAAGCCGGTCTCGAATACAGCTATCGCAATGTGGCGTCCGAAGATCGTCCTTACCCGACGATTGCGAACGACGGGGCGGGGATCTACACGGACGTCTATCGCTACTACCCGAATTCCGCGGCCTTCTATGCGCAGGACAAGATGGAATATCGCGATGTCATCGCGACCGCCGGACTGCGGATGGACTACTTCAAGATCTCGGGCAAGACGCTGGACGATCGCCGCTTTGACGAAGGTGAGCAGAACTACTACTACTATGACAAGCCCATCGAGGGCGGCAGTGCCTACTGGTCACCGCGGCTCGGCATTGCCTACAGCGTCACGGATCGCGACGTCTTTCATTTCAACTACGGCTACTTCTATCAGCGGGGCCGCGACGACTACTACTTCACCGGTGTGAACCAGTTGCAGACCGGCGGCACGCCGATCCTCGGCAACCCCGGATTGAAGCCGCAGAAGACGATTGCCTATGAGTTGGGCGTACGTCACCAGTTTGCGACGGACTTCCTGCTGGACATCGGCTCCTATTACAAGGACATTGACAACCTGATCCAATCCGGTTCCGTCAACCGCCAGCGCCAGGAAGACGGCCAGCCGGTCTTTCAGGGCGTGAACTTCTCGCAGTACTACAACATCGACTATGGCTCGGTGCGCGGCTTCGAGTTCAACGTCTCGAAAAGCTATTCCGCGAACTTGTCGGGTCGCATGACCTACACGCTCGCCTGGGCGAACGCCAAGAATTCCTACGACATCGGCTCCGACGAAGCGCGCGATCCGAATTACGTGCGGCCGAAGAAGGAGAATCCGGTGGCCTGGGACCGTCGCCATCAGATGGTCGCGAATGTCGGACTCCATTACCCGCTCAAAGGCGCGCCGTTCTCCGCGGACTGGCTGCGTACGGGTTGGCAGATCAACGTCTTGAGTCAAGCGCTGTCCGGGCTGCCGTACACGCCGACCGGTCTGACCGGGGAGGAGATTCCCGATCAGCAGTTTACCGAGCACACGCCGTGGGTTTACACGACGGACCTGAATATCGCGCGCGCGTTTCGTTACGGCGGCCTGAATTGGAGCTTGCTGCTGGAAGTGCGAAATGTGTTCAACGCGCTGAACGTGGTCGGCTGGGACGCCAACACCTTCACAATTGACACGTACCTCGACGGCAAGCCGGGATATGTGAACGACTCCAATTCTCCGAACTACGGCTACTCGCCGCGGAGTGGCGCCAATCCCGATGCGTGGGACGAGCGTCGTCTCGTTCGCGCCGGCCTGGCGGTGGAGTTCTAATGCGGAGCGAACCTTCCATGAATAGAGTCTTAACCCGGTGGGTTGCGCTGCTGGTTGGAGCGGTGCTGCTGTTTGGCGCCGCTCTTGCCATCGCTCGTTCGGTCGTACCGCGCGACAATCGGCACCGGGCCCTCGACGATGCGGACCCGGAGTCCACGCGTGATCTTATCATGCACGACATCGGCAACGTCCGCATGACCCTCTCGAACTACGGCGAAGCGGGCAATCCGGACGTCACTCCGGGCTTTCGCGGCTTTGAATTTCCGCTGAACTCCGGCAGCGACTTCTTGTTTTCGGCCGGGGTTTGGGTCGGCGCGGTGGTGGACGGTCAGCAGCGTGTGACCACGGCGACCGACGGCGACAACGGGACCGGCGAATTCTGGCCGGTGCATTTGGGCACGGTGCCCTTCAATCGCACGGTCGGCGCGGTCACCGATTTCGATTGGCACATCCTGTCCAAGAATTTCTCGACGTTTGGCGATCAGTCCTACCAGTATGGTGCGAAGGATATCGACGACGACGGCGACTGGGCGGGCAATCCGGCCAACGATTACGACGGCGATGGCCGCCCGTCGAAGAACTACGACAAGGGCGCCGGTCTGATCGGCTATGACGATGACGGAGATGGTCTGATCGACGAAGACAGCGTCGCCCATGAGGGCAACACGTGGGAAGACGTGGATGTCGATAACGACGACAACACGAGTGATACCGGTCCTTCCGGCGACATCAATCACGACGGCAACTGCAAGTATGATCCCGAGCCGTTCATCGATGAAGATCCGGCGGGCAACATGGCGCTGGATTACATCGACAATGACTCGGATGGCTTGGTGGACTATGCCGACAGCGATTTCGACGGCGATGCCAACGTCGCGTCCGATGATGACGACGGCGACGGCGAGTTCGACGAAGACGGCGTAGCGCGCGGCGTGCAGGAATACTACTGCGTGTTCCAGGACAGCATCAGTCAGACTTATGTCTCCAGTCCCAGCGGCGAGCACATCCCGTTGCAGATTCAGATGCTGCAACGCACGTATGCGTTCCCCGAGGCCTACGCCGCCGGCTTCATCCTGCTTGACTACCGGATTCGCAATATCGGCCAACGGCCTTTGCGCAATTGCTACATCGCCATGTTTTCCGATCCGGACATTCTCGCGCCGGGCGAATCCGGTGACGCCGGTTCGACTGACGACGGCAATTTCTACGATCCCGAACGCTTGATGATGATTCAGTACGACGACACGGCGGATGCCGATGGCAACGGTCCCGGGATCTTCGCGATCCGGGTCGTCAAGACCCCGGTCGCGCTGGAGCAGCTCCGCGTGACGTTTGCCAATTTCGAACGCGTTGCCGGCGGCGATCCGGAGTTCGACGCGGACAAGTATGCGATGATGTCGTCGGGCGATCAATTTCCGCCGACCGAGCAGCTCGGCGACTGGCGCATGATGATTTCCTTCGGCGACGCGCTCAGCGACGGTTTCGAGATTCCGCCCGGCGAGGAGCTGCCGATCACGGTCGCCTTTATCGCGGGTGGCAGCATCGCCGAAGGCCAACGCAATGCCGAGTGGGCGCTGGCGATGTATCTGAACGACTTTCAGGGGCCGTCCGCGCCGGATGTTCCGGACTTCAACCTCGACGTGTACAACGATTTCGTGCGGATTCGCTGGGCGGCGAACTCGGAAGCATCCGTGGACGCCATCACCGGGCTTTCCGATTTCGAAGGCTATACCATCGAGCGTTCGACGGATCAGGAGCACTGGCAGACGATTGCGGGCTACGACCGGATCGACACGCTCGAATTCCCGTTCGAGTGGCAGAACTTCAATCTTGGCATGCCCGGGCTTTGCGGTGACCAGTTTCCCGGCGAGTACTGCTATGAAGATCGGGACTTGATCCCCGGCCAGACCTACTACTACGTGGTTCGCGCCTTCGATCAGGGCGTGCAAGGCGCCGGCATCCTTTATAGCGGTGTTTCCGGCAATGCCAAGACCGCCGCGCTGTTCTTGACCGACACGGCGCCGGCGAATCTGGACCATGTGTTTGTCTATCCGAATCCGTACAAGGGCAGTCACGCCGGCGAAGCGGGCGGTCGAATCAATCCGCAGACGGGCTTGATTTATTATCCTCGCCTGCTCTACTTCAAGGGACTTCCGGCGACGACGGCGGCGGGCGATTGCCGCATTCGCATCTTCTCTCTGGGCGGCGATCATCTGGCGACGATCGAACACACGAATGGGACTGACGGTGACGTGTGGGATCTGAACACCGGCAGCCGTCAGGAGATCGTCAGCGGTCTCTACTACTACACGGTTGAGTACAAGAAGCCCGGTGGCGGCACCGAGCAGAAAATCGACAAGTTTGTGGTGCTGAAATGAACGAGACGCGAACACTATTTCCCATCCGCGGCCCGGAGCGGCGTGCCACAAGCGTGGAGGTCGCATCCCGGCTGACGCTGTTGATACTGGGGTTGTTCCTAATCGTCGTTGGCTGTGCGGACCCGCGCAATCCTCCGACGGAGGCCCGCGACCCCGGCTACACGGAGACGATCGTGCTCTGGCAGGATGCCGTCTCGTCAGGCAACAGAATCTCGGCGACCTTCAATGTGGCGAGCACACTGGCGCCAATCAACCAACCGGGCGTCGATCACCCCGCTCGCTTGACAATTGCCGCCTACATTGCTCCCGACGCGGACATCATCCGCTTCGAGAGCCTCGTCAATGACTCATTTCCGGCGGCCTCCCGGGTCATCACATCGTATCAAACGGTGCTCGATGCGCTGCAGTCCGCGACGGACTCCCTGAATCGCATAGACACCGCGTTCACGGCGCATTGCGATCCGTGTGCGGCCTGTCCCTGCGTGACCAATTGCGATTACGATACCTGCGGGATGGCCGATCGCCGCGTCGAAATCGCGGAGCTTCGCGTAATCTACGGCGACTCCCTCGCTGACGCGGAAGCATACCGTGGCCGGCTCGGCGCGGAAGCCGACCAGATCTTCGTGGTGGTGGACGATCGTTATCGATTGGCGCTCTGGATGGATAGTTCGGACTGGGGGCCAACGTACCCCGAAGCGGTATTCAGCGGTGCGGACCTCTTATCCGGACAAGAAGTCTTCCTTGCCCGCACTGACACGACGACGAACATGAAGGGTCGCGGATTTGAGCTGAACATGGACAGTTTCGAGGCGGCCGATCCCAGTCCGGAGAACTACGGCTACAGCCTCGAGGTGAACTGGACAACCTGTTTCATTCCTCCGACCCGTCCTTGTTTGAAACCCGGCTCACACACTATGTATGCGCAGTTGACCGGGGTGAATACGCGCATCACGGGCACGATCGTGCTCGTCTATGAGGGAGAACGGCCATGACCAAAACCATGCTCAGCTTGGTGACGCGGCTGCTGTGGGTGCTGGCGCTGTCGGCCGCGCTGCCGGCGCAGGCGACGGACAAGGTCGGTACGACCTCGATGCAGGTGCTTAAGCTGCCGTACGGGGTCCGCGGCATCGGCATGGGCAACGCCGGCGTTGCCCTGGTCCGCGATGCGGAAGCCGTGTGGTGGAATCCCGGCGCGCTGACCCGGATCTGCGGCCCGCAAGTCCTGCTTTCGCAGATTAACATGCCGGCCGGAGTGCAGCTCAACTCGCTGGTCTTCGCCGGCTGCATCGACGACTACAGCAAGTTCTCGGTGCATGCCATTAACTTGTTCACCGACGACATACCCGTGCGCACGTACGAGCGGCCGGAAGGCACGGGGGAGAACTTCAATGCGTACGACTTCGCCCTTGGGGCGACCTACGCGCGCCTCTTGACGGACCGTTTCAGTCTGGGCGGCAACGTCCGCTATCTGGCGAGCGGCCTCGAGGAGGAAACGTACAGTGGATTCAGCATCGATTTGGGAACCCTCTACCGGACATCGTTGCGGTCGCTCGATTTGGCGATGTCGATTCAGAATCTGGGTCCGAACGTGAAGTACTCCGGGTCGTTCGACGACTACCGGAATCAGAATCGCAACGGCGGGAATCTGGTGGATACGAAGTATGACGACGCCAGTCTTCCCACGACCTTCCGGTTGGGCGTCGGGTTCGACGCGTTTCAGATGATGAAGATCACAGCTCCGAAGGACCAGAGCTTCGACGTCGCCGTCGAGATGAATCACCCCAATGACAACCGTGAACGCCTGAATCTGGGCGGCGAATACGGCTTCGTACAGAAGTTTTTCGTCCGCGTGGGCGGCAAGTTCGGTTACGACGAGGAGAGCTGGTCGGCGGGTTTCGGCCTGCACGTTCCGGTGATGTCCTATCGCCTCAAGTTCGATTATGCCTATTCGCACTGGGGTCAGCTGTCCGACGCGGCCGAGGGCTTCGCCGATCAGGCACATCGCATGTCGATCGGCTTTGACTGGTGCAATTCAGACGAGGAGAAGTGAGGTCAACCATGAAAACTTCAATTGCCTCAAGGCTCATACTCGTCTTCGTATCGATCACGACGTTGCTAATCCTGTTTGGCGCCGGTTGCACGGTGCAGGACAAAGGCGCTCCGTACGAAAACGAGACGCCGCGGGCCTGGATCACGGTGGCGCCCAACGACAGCGCAGTCGCCAATCACTACCTTTCGCTGCGCTGGGCCGGGAATGACGGCGACGGAACGGTCGCCGCCTTCCGCCTGTTCGTGGACAACGTTCAGATTTCTTATACGGCGGCGACCGACACGACCATGGCGTTTGCCTCGCCGACGGATAGCGGCAGCGCCCCGCACACGTTCGGGGTGATCGCGGTGGACGATGAGGGTCGCGAGTCAGCGCGGGCCGAACGTTTCTTCTACACGGTCAACTATGCCCCGTCCCTCGATTTCGATGCGGACGGAAGCGTAGCGGACGGCTCCACAGTCAGTCCCGGCTTCCGCATTACGCTGGCGGCGTCGGACCCGAATCCCTCGCTCTTCTTCTACAGTGTGAGTCTGGATGGCGAGAATTGGACTCCCTGGGTTTCGGACTCCCAGTTCCTCTTCGGTAATCCCCGTCTGCACTCCAGCGAGTCCGATTCGACCGTGGCCGAAATCGACGACGACGGCGACGGCAGCGTGGATGAAGAGAAAGAGAACGGTGTGGACGACGACAATGATGGCCGGGTTGATGAGGACACCCGCGGTCTGTATCCCGATGGTTCGTACGTGGTTTCCACGGTGGGGCGCGAAAGCGGACCGCTGACCATTTGGGCGCGGGTCAAGGATGCCGGCGATGCTTCGAGTCCCATTATTTCGCGATCGGTAACGCTTGACGCAACGCTGCGTCCGGCCATGGATTCTACAGTAACGGGTGTGTACGGGACCAGCAACCTCTACCCCGACGGTTCCCAGTATTTCCAGCGTCAAACCGATATCGAGACGAGCATTGCTTTCTCCGCGTCGTTTGCGGAAGACGGCACGGGAATGGTCAACTCCTACCGTTACCAATACCTGGGCGACAGCCTCTGTCTCGACAGCATCGGTCAGCCCGTGCCATGTTGGAGCGACTGGATTCAGACCGGAGTGCTTCACTTCGTCGGTCTGCCGGCGGGGGACCATGGCTTCAGGTTCATTGCTCGTGATCTCGCCGGTAATACGACTCCGGATACGATGACGTTTGCGATACATCTGGTCGAGCCGCATCTCCGGCGCAAGGTCGTGATCGTTGACGAATCCTTCAATACGAACATTACGCCGGAGGATTCCGTCAATGCGTTTTATCGATCGCTCTTCGCGGCGTATGAGACGGTCGAAATCGACTATCTCGGGCGCGGCAGTTTTCTGTCTCCGTTCGATCTGAGCGATGCCGGGCTGCTCGTTTATCACGCTGAAGACCGCAGCGACCTGCATCTCACGGAGAACACGCGGATCATGCGGGACTACCTCAGTCGCGGCGGCCGGATGGTCCTCTCCGGGTGGGACCTGCTGCGTCCGTTGGCGCCCGGTGCGCAGGACACAGTACTCGGCTTCGCCGGGGGATCGTTTGGTCACGACTTCTTGAAACTGAACTCGGCGGAATGTACGCCGTTCGGTCAGGGCAGCGTACCTACACCGCGTTTTGCGCGGGGTTGGGTCGGTGCGACAGGGTATCCGAACTGCCCGATTGATACGCTGTACATTCACAACCTGCCCCGGACTCGCGGTGTCGAGCAGACCTGGGTGTTTCGTCCTCAGGGCCAGTGTCGGATCATTGGAAATCTCGTCGTCCGCGACCCGTCCGACCCGATTCAAGCGTACTATGCGGATCGCCCTGTCGCCTACATCTACGATCAGAGCTTCCGCATTGCGGTGTTCGGATTCCCGCTCTATTTTGTCGACCGGTCATCCGCGCACGCCTTGATGGATGATCTGGCCGAAGAGCTATTGCAGGGGCTGTCGAATCCATAGGGAATTCGGTCGAAACGACGAACAATCAGGCCCGGCGGTGATTCGCCGGGCCTGTTTGTCAGTTCGAACAGCCATGCGGGCGGTGGTCTCGCCGCTGGCCGCAGTTTTGCGGCGCTAATGCCTCAGAACCAAGTTGGCCTGATTCCCGTATAAAGAGTAGAGCGATGGCGGAGAAAGCTCAGCGATCGCGAGTCATCGACAAGGGGAGTTACCCGGATGTTCAGTATTCGGAGGGGAAGAGGAATATTTGAAAACACTTGACATAGACAGGAGGCGGAGCTATCTTAGCGACGTCCGTGCGAAGTTAAGGGGTAAGCTGAACTCTGGAAGCGAGCCAGCAATCTCCCCACGGCCCCGGCGACAACTGCTGCCGGGGCGATTTTTCCCGCTTCCTTGTGAAAAATGGAGCTACAGGTGATGGTGGATTCGGGGATGAAGGCGCAATACCCGCCTGAGAAATTGGCGGAGGCGGTAGATGCACTGCGCATCGTCAAATCGGGAATGACGGTCCTGATCGGATCGGGCTGTGCGGCGCCGCAGCTGTTGATCGACGCGCTGGTCGCGCGTGCGCCGGAGTTGTATGACGTGGAGATCATCCATCTGATGACATTCTCTCAGGCGCCGTACGCGGCGCCGGATATGGAAGGGCACTTTCGGCACAATTCGTTTTTTACGGGAGCGAACGTGCGGAAGGCGGTCAACGAGGGCCGCGCGGATTTTACGCCGGTCTTTCTGCACGAAATACCGCGACTGTTTGAGACGGGACAGAAGAAGATCGATGTGGTACTGATGACGTTGACGCCGCCGGATCGTCATGGCTACAGCAGTCTGGGCGTGGATTGCGCCGTCACCCTGCCGGCGGCTCGCGCGGCGAAGTACGGCGTGGCGGTCACCAACACGTACATGCCGCGTGTGCATGGTGAGAACTTCATGCACATCGGCCGTTTCAATCATGTGATTGAGTGCAACATGCCGTTGCCCGAGCTGCCGCGCATGCGCAAGACGGAGACGACCGATCGCATCGGCGCCTACGCGGCGTCATTGATTCCGGACGCGGCCTGTTTGCAGCTCGGCATCGGCGGGATTCCGGACGCGGTCTTGCACTATCTGAATGACAAGCACGATCTCGGCATGCACACCGAGATGTTTTCCGACGGTGCGGTGGAACTCGTGCGCCGCGGCAATATCAACTGTCGCAAGAAGAACTTTCACCCCGACAAGATGATCGCGTCGTTCGTGCTGGGCACGGCGGAGTTGTTCGATTTCGTGAATTCGAATCCGATGGTGGAATTCCATCCGCTGGACTGGGTAAATGACCCGTTCTTGATCGCCCGCAATGACAACATGATCGCGGTGAATTCGGCGATTCAGGTCGATTTGACCGGCCAGATTTGCTCGGATTCCATCGGTCACGACATCTTCAGCGGCATCGGCGGTCAGGTGGACTTTATTCGCGGGGCCTCGCGCTCGAAGGGCGGCAAGCCGATCATCGCGCTGCCCTCGACGGCCAAGGACGACACGATTTCGCGGATTGTTTTCGAACTGGACCCGGGCGCCGGCGTGGTGACCAGTCGCGGGGATGCTCATTATGTCGTGACGGAATACGGCATCGCCTATCTCCACGGCAAGTCGATTCGCGAACGCGCCGAGGCGCTGATTCGTGTCGCGCATCCGAAGTTCCGCGACGAACTTCGCCATCAGGCCAAAGCGATCCACCTCTTGTAGTCATCCGCGACGTGGTTGCGGCTGCGCCTCGCGCTTCCTGCCTCGTTCCCTCCCTACGCGGACCTTCGGGTCCGCGTTTGCTTTTGTCAACACCGTGCCGGACTCCGCGATTCTTGCCGCCTGCGGGGAACGGAATTTGCGCAGTTCGCAGTATTCGGCCCTGCGGACCAACGCAGCCGATCCGGGTCCACTTTTCGCCCTGGTGCGCCAATCATGGATACGACCGCACTCCTCGAGCTTGTCACCCGTAATCACCTTGACTTCATCGCACTCGTGGCGGTGGTCGTCGCGGCGGGCGGGTATTTCCTGACCCGGATCCAGCGAGCATATGGATCGGCGGCCATCTCGGAGCTTTGCGCCCTCGTAATCGGCGTTTTGCTGGTCACGGCCTACTATGGCGCGCAATATTCCGAATACCGGCAGCGCGAGTCGATTCGGGCGATGGTCTCAGGAATGGCGCCGACTTACGCTCGGGAGTTGGCGCGCGGCGGTCTTACCACGCTCTCCACCCAGACGCCCGACACTGACGAAACCTATCTCCGCCTGATTAAAATGCAGCGGGAATGGCTCGCGTCCAACCCGGCGATCAGCGATATCTTTACGCTCTTCAGGACGGAACGTGATTCCGTCACACTGCTCGTTGACTCGGAAACCGATTATGACGGGAACGGCAGGTTTGAAGGCGGCCGCGAAGCGCGAACGGGCATCGGAGAGTATTACGCGGCCGATAAGTACATCACTTCTGCATTTCTCGGGAATGAGGTATTCAACGATCGGCCTTACGCGGACCGCTGGGGATGCTGGATCAGTGCCTTCGTTCCGGTGCCGAGTCGAGACGGTGTGATCCGCCACGTGGTCGGAGTTGACTTTCCCGCGGCAATCTGGGTGACGAGTGTGGCGCGGGAGCGGCTGATCGCCCTGCTGCTGCACCTGCTGATCATCGTGATCGTGATGATCGCCACGGGATTGGTTCAGTCGGCGAAAGCGGAGACGGTACATCGCGAGCTGATGGCTCGCGAGCTGCGAATCGCGAAGGAAGCGGCCGAAGCCGCCAGTCGCGTCAAGAGTTCATTTCTCGCGAACATGTCGCATGAGATTCGCACGCCGCTGAATGGCGTGGTCGGCTTGAGCGAACTGCTGCAGGACACCGCGCTCGACCGGCAGCAGCGGGAGATCGCGATCGGCATCCACCGCAGTGCCGAGGGACTCCTGACGATCATCAACGACGTGTTGGATATCTCCAAGATCGAGGCGGGAAAGCTGGAGTTCGAGTGTGTTCCGTTTCCGGTCGCCGAGACGGTGCATTCCGCGGCCGAAATTCTCGCGGTCCGGGCGTATCAGCAGGGGCTCGAATTGATTGTGGATGTGAGCCCTGAGGTCCCCGCAGTTGTACGCGGCGATCCTACGCGATTGCGCCAGGTGCTCGTGAACCTGGTCGGCAATGCGGTGAAGTTCACGAACGCGGGGGAAGTCCGGCTGGAGTGCCGCCTGCTGGCGCAGGACAAGGGCACGGCGCGGGTGGAGTTTGCGGTGGAAGACACCGGGATTGGTATCCCTTCCGCGCAGCTCGCCCTGCTGTTCCAGCCGTTTACCCAACTTGACGCTTCGACGACGCGCAAGTACGGCGGCACGGGGCTGGGGCTGTCCATTTGTCAGCACATCGTGTCCGCGTTGCACGGGGAGATTTCGGTGCGGAGTCAAGTCGGCATGGGCACGCGATTCGCGTTCACACTGCCGCTGGAGACCGAACGGTCCGGCACGGCTACGCAGAGCGAACGCGAATCGACCGCGACGCCGGTGGGAAAGCGGCTGCTCATCATGGTGGACAATGCCAGTCTGCGCACCGTGCTTGCCCGGCAGGTAACGCACATCGGGATCGAGGCGTTGACCGCAGTGTCGCTGGACTCCGCGCAGTCGATTTGCGCGAGTTCAGCTTGTGACGCGATCTTGATCGACCGTACATTTGGCGGGCAGGATGCGTTCACTCTCATCAAGCGCCTGTTCGGGACCATCAAGAGCCCGCGACCGCCGATTATCCTCCTGACCACGATCGACTGCGCGCCGGACCCCCGACGGAATGACGTTTCCGGCGTCAGTTGTACTCTGCCGAAGCCCGTCAGTGCGAGCGGGTTGCGCCGGGCGCTGGAGCGTGCGTTTGATTCGTCGCCCGGGCAATCGGACGCCGACGGCAGGCTGGCTGACGCCCTTCGCCGCGACGCTCCTGCCGTCAGCGAGTCGTTGCGCGTCTTGTTGGTTGAAGACAATCCGGTGAATCAGCTCGTAGGGACGAAGCTGCTGCATCGGCTGGGGTTCGAAGCGGAGGTAGCGGGTTCGGGACTTGAAGCGATCGACGCTCTGGCTGAACGTCACTTTGATCTGATATTGATGGACTGCCAGATGCCTGAGCTTGACGGTTATGAATCCTCGCGCCGGATTCGGTCGGATCCGCGGTGCGCGCGGGCATCGGCGGTGCCGATCATCGCGTTGACGGCAAATGCGCTGGCGGGTGACCGGGAGCGCTGCCTCGCCGCGGGGATGAACGACTACCTGACGAAGCCCTTGAATCCTCGCTTGCTATCCGAGGCGATCACGCGCTGGATTCCCCTGCCGCGGCCCTGATCACCGGACGGATCACGATTTGGACGAGGCCCGGAATTCCGGGCCTCGCTCACTTGTCCAGCTGTGATCTGCCGTCAACCGACCGCTGCGGCTCATGGGTCGCACCGTTCGTCGGAGGGGGGAATCAGCACTGCTTCGGGATCCTCCTCCGTCCGCAGGCCGGAGAATCCACGGGGTGCATCTTCGACGAGCCAGGCCAGGGCAACACGCTGAGCGTCCCAGACTCTGCACTGTTGCTCCATCCATTCGGTTGTTTCGCGGAGCACCTGCAGATCAAGGCTGATGTGGTGTATCCGGCCGTCTTTCCTCCGTTTGACTAACTTGGCTTCTTCGAGAACCTTAATGTGTTTTGAGATCGCCGGGAGTGAGCTATTGAAGGGTTTTGCCAGTTCGGTAACCGTTATGTCGCCGTGCGACAGGCGCATGAGGATGGCCCGGCGGGTGGGATCGGAAAGCGCGTGGAAGGTCGAGTCAATTTGCGGTGGCGAAAAGTTAACCATATGGTTTAATATAATTCAGAGAATTGCGAATGTCAATTCGAATCTTGAAGAGAGATGAAAGCAGGGGCCGATAGAGGTGAAAGGCGGGCAAATTATTTGACCAAACGAAATGTTGTTAATCACTAAAAAACTAATAGTTTACAGGCTTTGGAGTTGTGCCAAAAACGGGGGATATTCGTCGGTCATGGGAGCCGGAAGCAGAGTGGAGGACCGCCTTGAGAAATAGCTGCCGGCGGGTTGAGGCCGTTGGATCTCGCCGGATACTTACTGGCCATAGCGACACTAATATACGAAATTATCTTCATGAAGGCAAGAGAAATGTTTATTAAATACGTAAATGATTGCCTGTATGGGTAATTACGGGACAGAGGAGAACCCGGGCGCCGACGCACGAATGCCCGGGGTCGGCGCGGGAGTGATGCGGGAGTGCACTCTAAGTCTTCGATTCCGGCCGCGCGAGGGCGCACGGCTCGGCGGTGGGGAGATCCGACCCCATCTAACTTCCCCAGAAACTGGGGAAGGACCCGAGACGGATTCCGCCGCGGGGAAGGAATCCCCGCTCGGCGAATACAGCCCGCTCCATGTGACTCTCCGATTCCGGCCGTGCGAGGACGCACGGCTCGGCGGTGGGGAGATCCGACCCCATCTGACTTCCCCAGAAACTGGGGAAGGACCCGAGGCCGATTCCGGCGGGGAAGGAATCCCCGCTCGGCGGAGGGCTTGGTTGAGCGGGATTCCGGCGGGGAAGGAATCCCCGCTCGGCGAAAGGGTCTGGAGACCGTGCTCGGGGTGTCAGTCCGATTCCGGCAGCAGCGGCGGCTACTGCCCCTGGGCCATGGTGAAGCCGGGGGCACCGTCGAAATTGATCAGGTGCTCGGTTTTGGCGAAGTCGAGCTTGTGCTCGATGGCGCGATCCATGAGCGTCAGAATATCCCGATGCGAGAGCTTGAGGGAATCGCTCTTGCGCAAGAAGCGGAGGCGGTACAGGTCAGTGCAGAACGTCTCGGGCTGACCATCCGGCCAGACCTTCACGCCGCGATTGGTGATTAACTGCAAGGCGAGCTGATCGGTTTCAGCTTTTTTGCTCAGCGCAGCGAGTTCGTCCGGCGTGCCGGTCGGCCAGACGACGAACAGATCGACGCCGACCGTTTCCTTCACGGAGGAGTGAGCGAGCCGGACTTCTTTCACGTGTGGTGACATGCCGTGGGAACGGTAGCGTACAGTCTTGAGTTGCTGTGGCGTCTGTCCGAGCCTGCGCATCACGGCCTCCGTAAATTCTCTTGTGCCGACTTTCTGCTTGCTCACCCCCGGATGGAAAATGTCCGGTGTATGCACGCCGTCCTCGATCGTGACGAGCCAGGCGTTATGCACGAGTTCGGCGACATCGCCCTGTCCGATATGCACAAGCATCATCACCGCACCGAGCAGCAAGCCGGACGGATTGGCCAGATCCATGGCGGCGATATCCGGCGCGGAGCCGTGAATGGCTTCGAACATGGCGCCGTGCTCGCCGATATTCGACGAGCCGCAGAGGCCGACGGACCCGATCAGCTGCGCGGCGACGTCGGAGAGAATATCGCCGTAGAGGTTCGGCATGACGATGACATCGAAGCGGTCCGGCGTGTCGGCCAGTCGCGCGGCGCCGATATCGACGATCATGTGGCTATGCTCGATGTCGGGATACTCGGCGGCGACCTCATCGAAGACCTTGTGGAACAGGCCGTCGGTGAGCTTCATGATGTTATCCTTGGTGAAGCAGCTCACACGCTGGCGGTTATTGTGCCGCGCGAACTCGAAGGCGTAGCGCACGATCTTTTCGGTTCCGGGGCGGGAGATCAGCTTCAGCGCATAGGTCTCCTGATCGCTGTAGCGGTACTCGACGCCGGCGTACAAGTCTTCCTCGTTCTCGCGGACGATGACGACATCCATATGCGGATGCTTGGTCTCGACAAACGGGTGGAAAGACGCGCAGGGGCGGACGTTGGCGTAGAGACCGAGCGACTTACGCACGGTGACATTCAAGCTCTTGAAGCCGCCGCCCTGTGGCGTGGTGATCGGGGCCTTGAGGAAAACTTTAGTTCGGCGCAGCGAGTCCCACGCTGCGGGTTCGATCCCGGCGGACACGCCGCGCTGGTACACGGCTTCGCCGATTTCGATCGGCTCGATGTTCAATCGGGCATGCGCGGCCTCGAGGATGCGCAGCGTGGCATCCATGATTTCCGGGCCGATGCCGTCGCCGTGTGCGACCGTAATGGGAGTGGATTCAAGCAAGAACAGAAAGCTCCTATTTCAACAAGACCGCTTTTTGCGTGGCACGCCCGACCGTTTCGCCGGACAGTTCGATCAAGTACAGGCCGGAGGCCGCATTGGCGGCATTCCAGGAGATGGAGTGATAGCCGGCACTCAGCCGGGTCTCGGTCAGGCGCGCGGTTTCGCGGCCGGTGAGGTCCACGACGCGCAGGGTAATGCGATCGGCGACGGGGAGATCAAACGCGATGTTGGCGATCGCGTTGAACGGATTGGGATAGACCGGATGCAGGGCGAAATTGTGGGGCGTGGCCACCGCGCGCTGCTCCCCGGTGTCCATCCAGTCGGTGCAGGTCGAATTGCGTGCGCGCGCGGCGTTGGCAAGCAGGTCGGTCATGTCGTAGAGCGACGGATCCACGCTAAGATTAGACGCTTGCGGGCGTGCGGAATCGTGGAAATTCAAACCGCCCACGAGTGCACACCAGATCTCGGTCGCTTGACCGGGATAGAGGTAGGTGTGGTCACCCTGATGATCGCCCAGCGGACCAAAGGAGAAGACGCCACGCGTTCCGTATTGGTCAAGGTCATGTTGGAAGTCCTGATCGCAGGTGGCCCACTGATGCGTCCCTTGCGGCGGCGGTGCTGACTGATTGACGACGTGATACTGGTTGTAGTCCTGTTCGCCGTTCTTCATCAAGAAGTACTTGTGCTCGTCACCCATGGGCGTACCGAGCGTGCGGCACCAGAAGCCTTCGCCGAGGGGATCGTCGCAGTGTTCGGACCAAAATGGACCCCAGTCGAGCGAGAAATCGCCATTGGGCCGCCACCAATTGAAAGAGGTACGTTCGATCCCCTCGGGTTGACGCAAGTAAAGGAAGCCGATGGAGTTTGGCACGGTGAAGTCATTGCCGGAACTGTCGCTGCGTCGGCGGCCATCATTGTCGTGGAAATAGGCAACGCCATTGGTTTCATCGAAACCTGCCAGATCATCGCCCCAGCTTTCTCCCACGGGGTCATTGCGAAGTCCGGCATAGGTCATGAAATAGTGCCCGAGGTAGACGTCCTTCAGGACATTCGAGCCGATGTTCTCCAGTTGGTAACGAATCCAGTAGATGGACGCGCAGGGGTCCCAGACCATGGAATAAGTTGTGCGCGTGATCTTCAGACCGAGCGGACGATGGGGGCCATCAACAGGATCATCCGTCAACCAGAACGGATCGGTGAGCGTGTCTGACATCGTCACTTCGATTTCGTGATCGGCAATGGCATCCGGAGACCAGATGTTGTTCCCGCACCAGTCGTCCCGCCAGAGGTCAGACCGCTCCACAGTCGAGGTTCCCGCTACCGGCCAGAACTCGACTACCTCCGGGTTCAGCCAGCCGTCCCGCGCGACCGAGACCCGCGGCGTCTCTTCGTTCCCTTCGACAATCAGCGCGCCGATCCAGAGCGCGAATTCGTCAAGATACTCCTGTCCCGACCAGCGCGGGAATTCGCAGTTGACATCGGGTAGGTCGGGATTGCAGGAATCATGGCCGCCGCCGATCAATCCGGTGTTGTCTTGACCGAGCCACATGTAGGGCCAGCGGTCCACTCGGGACTCCAGTTGCATCGGTTCGGCGGTCGCAACGACACTGATAACGACAAGGAGACCGAGCGCAGAATAGAGGACGCGAATCATGGGAGCCTCCGGCTGTTGGACTGTGCAAGACGGCAGTATTACGATCCACCAATCGGCAATTTAGCGCGAATCCAGTCGAAAGTCAAGCCACGGGAACCCCCGTCCGGTGATCACGGTTCTTGCAATGAATGCAGAGAAGTGGTATCTTAGCGCTTGCGAATAGCAAGTTCGTGTAAAAACAGGTAACAAGCAGGCGGGAAGACGAAATATGATGAGGGAATCTGGCACTACTCGGCGCAAGACACTGGCGATCCTGGTAGGCGGTGGACCGGCGCCGGGGATCAACGGGGTGATTCGTGCGGTCACGATTGAGGCTTTGAATTCGGGGATCCGCGTCGTGGGCTGCTTCGATGGCTTTCATTGGCTGATGCAGGGGGATGCGACGCGGGTGACGGAATTGCCTATGGAAATGGTCAGCCGCATTCATTTTCTGGGGGGATCGATCCTGCGGACGAGCCGGGACAATCCGACCAAGGATCCGAAGCAGCTGGAGAACGTGCTGCATTCGCTGACCCAGCTCGACGTGGATTACCTGGTGACGATCGGCGGCGATGACACCGCGTACACGGCGCACAAGATCAGCGAACTGTCACGGGATCAGTTTCAGGTAGCGCACGTGCCGAAGACCATCGATAACGATCTTCCGCTGGCCGGTGATTTGCCGACCTTTGGATTTGAGACCGCGCGGCACGTCGGCGCCGAACTCGTGCGCAACTTGATGGAGGACGCGCAGACGACGAATCGCTGGTACATTGTGGTGACCATGGGCCGCAAGGCGGGGCATCTGGCGCTGGGGATCGGTAAGGCGGCGGGGGCGACGATGATCGTGATCGGTGAGGAATTCCGTAATCGGCAGATCACGTTCGCGAATATCTGCGACGTCATCGAAGCCTCGACGATCAAGCGGCTGGCGATGGGGCGGGATTACGGCGTGGCCGTGGTGGCCGAGGGCTTGCTGGATCTGATCGACAAGGATGATTTGACGCGGGTGGCCGAATTGGACTACGACGCGCACGGGAACCTGCGGTTTTCGGAAATCGACCTGGGACGCTTGTTGAAGAACGAAATCGTACGCCGGTTCAAGGAGCGCAACTCCCCGCTGACTGTCGTGTCGAAAGACGTGGGATATGAGTTGCGCTGCGCGCCGCCGATTCCGTTCGACCGCGAGTACACACAAGACCTGGGCTATGCGGCGGTGAAGTACTTGCTGGACGGCGGGACGGGCGCGATTGTGTCGATCCTCCGGGGTCAGATTATTCCGGTGTATTTCAAGGAGCTGGTTGACGAGCGGACCGGCCGGCTGCGGATTCGGACGGTGGACGTGGATTCGGACAGCTACAAGGTGGCGTTGAAGTACATGGTGCGGTTGAACGCCTCGGATTTTGCGGATGTGAAGAAGACCTCGCGGCTGGCGGTGCATGGCAAGATGTCGCGCGAGGAATTTGAAGCCCGGTTTCGCTACCTGTTGCTCGATCCACCGGTGACGCCGGCCGACCACATGGCGGGAGTGCTGAGCGCGGCGCCGCGGCCGGCCGGTCAGCCGAACGCGATGTAGGCTTCGCGGGACGAGCCCGCATCAGCCAAAATGAACGGGGCGACCGCTGAGGCCGCCCCGTTTCTCATGCAGACTCGAAGCCGACCGGGTCGCGTTTGAGGCGGGGGCGCGCGGATCCGGCATAGGCGAGCAATTGGAGCAGGCGGCCCAGTTGGAATTCGGCAAGCACGGCGAGGTCGCTCAGTTCGTCGCGGCGCGTATCGATTTCCAGCATCGCGGCGTGGAAGTGCGAGGGCGACAGCGAGGGGACGCCGGACGCGTCGAGCAGAGCATGCAGCCGGGTAATTTGGATCAACTCAAGGAATCGCGTTTCGTCGAACCAGAGGATGCCATTGTATTCGTTGACCCGCAGGTAGTGACGCGTGACGTCATCCCGCAGCAGGGCGGCGAAACCGTGAAAGCGGCGGCCCTGGCGCGCGGGATCGAGTACGCTGCTATGGATGGCGAGGATCGCCGCCAGTTCCGCGGCGTCAACGGCGCGGGTCGCATCGAGGTTCAGACGCAGGAAGCGGGCGATCAGGGCATCGACGAGCAGCCACTCGTCGATGGGTGATTCCCCCTGCGGGTGACGATGACTGGAACTGGCCACGATCAGGGCGCGGACGCAGACCGCGCCGAACAGGATTTCATATGCCGTGGGCACGGACCGCTCCGAATCCGGGCCGGTCTTACGCTTGGCGAGCCAGCGGTGCAGCTGGTTGAACTCCTGCAGGATCTCGCCGTGGAGTGCATCCTGATCGGAATCGCGGCCGGTGCGGGTGACGCCGCGGGAGACGAGTTCACGAATGGCGGGGCTGAGCGACGGTTCGGGATCGAACGCGGCGGTCATCGATTCAGCGACAGTCTGATAATGCGCGGGAGTCATCAGTTCGTCAAAGGCGGCGAGCAGCGGAGCGAGATAGAGACGCGCGAATTCGCGGCGGATGCTGGCGACGCCCTGTCCGCCGAGGCGGCGGGATAGTTGCGCGTAGCGTCCTTCGTAGTCGTCTCGCACTTCCTGGAAGTCCATCAAGACCCGGCACTCGTAGGCCTGCAACTCGGCGTAGAAGCCGTCGTGAACAAGTTCCCGTGAGGAGTAGAGATATTCGAGGCCGCGTACCCGATCACGGAGAATGTAGAAGACGTTGGCGTCATCGGGCAAGTCGAGGCCGTCGCGGAGGGTAATCAGTCTTCCGGCTTCAGGGGGGCTGCCGGGCGGCCGATGCCGGGCGGTACTGAGCAGGACCCGTCCGGCCGTATCGGCGAATTTATTATGATAGATGACGAGGGCGCGCCGTTCGCCGCTGCGGTTGGAATAGGCGAACACGTTTTCGTCCACGTGCCCGTCGGGGCCGCGGAAGTCGTAGAGCGCGAAGTTATCGGCGTCGGAGAACAGGTCGCGTTCGCGCAACAGCGGGAAGATCTCGCGCTCATGGCGACGGATGAGCTCGGCATCCGGCTGTTCGTGCACATAGGCGCGGCGATACTCGTGGCCGTATTTTTCGGTGAAGCCTTCGATCTGACCATGGCCGAACATGGGCAACCCGGGCAGCGTGGCCATCATGGTCGCGACGCCGAAGTATTTGTCGCCCTTGCCGAACTGCTGAACCGCCGTGTCCTCGTCCGGGTTATTCATGAAGTTGACGTAGCGCTGGAGAATGCGCGGATCGAATTCGACCGTGTTGCGGATCACGCTGCGGTAGTTCGCGTTTTCCTCGTGCTTCAGCATGTTCATGAACGCGCTGTTATAGACGCGATGCATGCCGAGCGTACGGACGAAGAAGCCCTCGGTGAGCCAGAAGGCTTCGGCGATGAGCAGCGTATGCGGGGCTTCGGCGGCTACGCGGTCCACGACCTCGCGCCAGAATTCAGTCGGCATCAGACCGTCGAATTGTTCCCGCGTCATGCCGTGTTCGGCGCGGGAGGGGATGGAGCCGCCCGCGCCGGGTTCGGGAAACCACAGTCGCTGATAGTGTTTTTTGGTGAGCGTCATCGCGGCATCGAGGCGCATGATCGGGAACTCACGGGCGATCTCGACGATCATGCGCACGACGGCTTCGCGGGCTTCGGGATTCAGGAAATTGAGCTGGGCGGTATCATTCCACGGGAAGCTTGTGCCGTCGTTGCCATGATAGAGATAGCGGGCGCGCCGATCGCGCTTGTCAACGAGTTGGAACACGACGGCGGCATCGGACTGATTCCAATAACCGTCTTCGATGTGAATCTCGAACGCGGGATGCTCGATCAGATCGGGACCGGTGAAGCGGTACGCGGGGTAGGGCGGGTAGTCGAGCTGCAGGAAGCGGTCGGGGTGCTCGGTGACCCAGCGCGAATCGATGCCCATGTGGTTCGGGACGATATCGCTGGCGAGACGAATTCCGTGGCGATTCGCGAGCTCGCGCAGCGCGGCGAGTGCGGCCTGACCGCCGAGGTCCTCACTGATGACGTAGTCGTAAAGCGAGTAGGCGGACGCGACGGCTTCGGGATTTCCGCGCATGTGTTTGATCCTGCGGGAGGCCGGGCTGCGTTCCCAGAGTCCGATTAGCCAGAGGCCGTTGAAGCCCCAGCGGGCAAGCAGCTCGAATTCGGTCTCGGGAATCTGGTCGAGGTGGGTGATCGCGCGGCTGTATTTTTTGGAGAGCTGGTCCAGCCAGACATAGATACTCTTGGCGAGCACGACCGCGCGCGGCATCCAGTCGGTGTCGGGGCTGAACCGTTCGGGTTCGGCGTCGAGCGCGCTGAGTGAACGACGTTGCGCACCGAACATGACTTTGTCCGGGCCGCCGCCGAACTGGGTGAAGAAATCGGGCACGGGGCTATCGCCTTTGCCGGGTCGGATGTCGGAGGCGCCGCGCTTCGTGTCTTCACGAATCAGGTCTTGCGCGCTGAGCAGGCCCAACCGCAGCTCCGGCGGCAGGTAGTCGATCCAGCTCGCACGGATGAATTCCAGTTGTCCGTACAGTGAATCGGGCGAGGCCGTGGCGGGCGCCTCGATCAGCTCGAAGAGGGAGAGGCCGCCGATGCCGGTTTCCGGCTGAGCCTTGAGGAATTCGCGCAAGTCGGAGATGCCGGACAAGTAGCGATCTTGCGCGGGAATTTCGCGGTCGTCGAACAGTCCGCGCAGCGGACTGCAGGCCGGATTCCGGTTGTCCGCGAAGACGAGTAGCATCTGGATCAGGATGGCTTCGCGCGGTGCGCGCGCGCGGTCAGGATCGAGCGGCAGTCGCAGAAAGTCGCGAATCGGTAATTCGCCGGACCGGACTTTGAGGGGCACGAAGCAACTCGCGAATTCGGTCAGTAGGACATCGACCTGCTCGGCGCTCTTGCCGACGGACAGGGCCTCCAGCGCATCCGCGAAGAGACTCGGCTGACGGGTCAGGCGGTAGCGATCAATGAGAGCGCAAAAGATTTGGTCAAGCAGCGCGAGTGCGTACAGCTCTCCGGGTCGCACGCCTTCGTGCGGGGCGGCCTGATGCCTGCGCCACGCGAGTTCGTGCACCGCGCGCACATCGACGCGCAAGCCGTCGGTGGCCGGTGCATAGAGATCCGCGTTGAAATCATGGCGCGCGCGTGAGGCAGCGGTCAGATGGAATTCCACGGGACAGGAAGCGAGAGCGGTGTGTTCGACCATGAGCGTGGGGCGGGTGAGCCGTTAGAGTTGGCGCAACTGAGCGACGATCCGGTGCGCGTCGGCGAGGGCGCGGCTGGCGAGCGTAAGCTGTCGGCGACAGTGCAACATGAGCGGCGCGGAATCGTCGGACAGTCCGGCGCGGTCCAGCGTTCGGCGCAATACCGAGAGTCGATCGGATAGTTCGTGCAGCAGGTTCAGGGCTGCGAGCGGATTGAACTGGCGGCTCCGCGAACCGCGCGCGGTTCGCGGCTGGCTCGCGGCCTGGCGTGGCAGGGACTCCATAGATACCTCCCGTTGGTGGTCATGCCCTCCGCGCTCTCCAAAGCGCGGAGTCGGGGGACTGCCCGGCAGTCCCCCGCAATGCGGTCACATGATAACCATAATTAGGCGGGTTGTCAAGCGGGAAGCAGCGCGGGGTATCTGCGAGTCTTTCGACACAGCTGGAGTCGGTTGCATGGCGGCATCTCGATCCGAGCACACGCGTCGCGGGCGACAGGCGGGTGCGTAACTCACAACGCAGGTCAGCAGCGGTGGAGAGGCGCCGGTGGGTCAAGGTAAGTGTTCTGCCGCATCGTCGGTGGCGTCAGCAGCCGGATTAGCCGAGTGGCGAGTCGCGCGGAGCAACCCCGCCAGATAGAACAGGAGCGAACAGAACAGTCCGGCGTAGATGGGTTCGATGTCGAATGGATACGCATCGCCGATAAGTTCGGGCCAGAGCCGCCAGACCAAGGCGATCACGCCAGAGACGAGCATGGCCGGCAGCACAAGCGGAGTCGAAAAGCGGGCACGATCGGTCCACGCGGCGAGCGTTGGGATCAGCAGGATGGGCGCACTGATCGACCCGAGCGCATGCCAGAGCGCGATGACCGATTCCGACGCGAGCGCGAGCGTGAACGCGCAGACCGTCGCGACGATGAGACCGAAGCGGACCAGGGCGGGCACACGGCCGGGATCGCGCGTGGCGCCGGATTTCCAGATCAGATCGCGACCGAAGGCTGCCGCGGCGATGAACGTGTAGCTGTCAACGGTGGACATCACGACCGCAAGCAGCGACGCGATGAACAGCCCCAGCACCCCCGCGGGCAGGACCTTGTGCGCCAGTTCCGGGAAGGCAAATGCCGGATCGGTGAGTTCCGGCAGTAATGCGCGAGCATAGAGACCTGTCGTCGTGGTCATGAAATCAAAGAGCATCCAGAAGCCCACGGCCGTGAGGATGGCGGGTAACACGATGCGTTCGCTCTTGGCGGCATAGACGCGTTCATAGAAGAGCGGTTCGATCAGCGTCGTCGAGGCGATGATGTACCACACGAATACCGCGAAGAAACCCTGGCCGCCGAGCGGAGTGAACAGCGCGGTCGGCACATGTTCCCGGAGGAAGCTTACGCCGCCGAACTGCGTGACGAGCACCGCGACCATCACGGCAAAGCCGCCGTACATGAAGAGGAATTGCCAAACGTCGGTGCGGACAATGCTGCGCAGGCCGCCACCGTAGATGTAAATGGTTGACACCACGGTCGCGGCGACCAGCGCGACCGGGTAGGGCCAGCCGAACATCCAGGCGAAGAGTTTGCCGACCATGAGCAAATAGGCGGCGGGCATGGTCGTCAGAAAGATCACGAGCGCGGCGAGGCGGGCCGGACGTTGGCCGTAGGCGGTTTCGAGGCGATCCGGGATCGATACGAGCCGGGCCACTCTGGCGCGTCGCGCGAGCAGCGTGGCGAAGAGCAGCGCGTGGAGGTAATAGGGCAGGCCGAAGACGAACCAATTCGACAGTCCGAACTTGAAGGAGTACTCGCTGATGCCGAGAATTCCGCCGTACCACGAAGCGACGAGTGACATGACGAAGGCGGGGGCCGTGAGCGCGCGGCCCATGAGCATGAACTCGTCGGCGTCGCGTCGTCGTTTGACGAGCAACCCAATCAGCGGGAGCGCCACGAGAAAGAGCAGCGGGACGGCGAGATCAATGCCGTGCAGTCTCATCGCGGAATCAGAGGTCAATGCCGAGCGTAGCGTAGAGCGCTCGCGGCGCGCCAACGATGTAGCGCGGCGAGCCGTCATTCCAATCCGCGTAGCCGAAGCTTTCGTACTCGGTGTCGAGCAGGTTGTTCACGCGCAGGCTGGCGTCGATTCCGCGCAGGCCGGCCACGGTCGTGACGACGCGATAACCGAGGTCGAGATTCAGCAGGCTGTAGGCGGGGACGGTCGTGGCGTCCGTCTGCGTGTTGTCGATGTACTGCTTGGCGACGGTTCGCCAACCGATGGCGGCTCGCGCGCCGTGGAACCGGTACTCGGCCCGCAGGTTCGCGAGGTAAGCGGGGTCGGCGGGCAGTCGGTTGCCGTTGCGCGACGCCATGGTGTAGGTGTTCCAATCGAACTCGCGGTAGCTCTGGTAACGATGATCGGTGAGCGCGAGATTGCCGGACAAGGTCAATGCGCGGAGCGGCGAGACGGCGGCGATCAACTCGATACCTTGGTGCAGCGTACGCTCGGCGTTGCCGGAAACCGGGACGCCGTTGTCATCGAGTTGTCCGGAGTAGGGGATAATCTCATCGCGCAGCCGCATCCAGTACAGGTTGGCGCCGACCCGCGCCTGATACCACTGCGCATGAACGCCGGTCTCGAGATTCATGAGCTTTTCCGGACGCAAGGCGGGTCCGACATACAGCTGCTCGACGCCGTTCGATCGAAACCGTTGCGGAGCGGAGTACGGGATGGAATAGAAATCCTGTGGATCGTAGATGTCGTTGAAGGCCGGTTCGCGCTGCGCCCGGGAGAGACTGCCGTAGAGACTGATGGCGGGGCGATTCGCCTTGCTGTTGGGTTCGACGAGGAGGTAGTTGAGTCCGGCGCGCGGAGAGAGCGCGGAGAATTTTCGATCGACCGTGGCATTCCAGAGCCGATCCTGATCCATCAGGTAGCGCTGACCCTGCCATTGCAGATCGAGCATGGCGCGCAGTCGATCCGTCAGCCGGTAGAGTTCATGCGCGTACGCCGAAAAGGCGCGTTTGCGAACGCGATAGTCGTAGTAGTGGTAATTGGGACTGTCGTGTCCGTAGAAATCGCTGGACCAGAGCACGGTTCCGTCATGCCGGGCCTGGTGCAGGCGAGCTTCCGCGCCGAGCATGATTTGACCGTGTGCGTGGTCGATGGTAGCGCGCGGGATAAAGCCCCAGTCCGTTTCGCCGACGTTTCGCCGTCGGAGCAGGTTCAGCGTGGATTGATCGCGTTCGTCGAAGAAATATTGCTCCGCGTCGGCGTCCTGCTTCCACTGATCGTAGTAGCCGTCGCCGCGGAAGAGATAGAGCGTCGAGTTCAGCGTGACGCGGTCGGACGCTTTCCACTCGTCGTGCAGCTCGTAGTGCGGTTGGAAGAAGTTGTCGAGATCGAACGCCGGAAGCGGATTCGCGCGGCGGTCGGAATGCAGCAGCGAATCGGGAATCCCCTCGTAAGCCAGATGCGTTTGCTCCGGTCCACCATAGAAGACCACGCGCGACGTATGCTGTGTGGTGAATCGGGCGGCGCAGAGGTAGTAGCTCCACATTTTGGACCACGCGCCGTTGCGATAGCCATCGGACTCCATGCGCGTGAGTCGGCCGGCGAATCCGTAGCGATCGTTGACGCGGCCGGACGTGTACTGCATCATCGCGCGGCGGGTATTCCAGGTTCCGTAACTGGATTCTGCGCGCAGGCCGGGGCGATCTTCGATGCCGGGCGTGCGGGTGACGAGGTTAATCGTACCGCCGAACGCCGCGGGTCCATAGAGCGAGCTGCCGACGCCGCGCTGGACTTGCACATCCTGCAGGTCTTCGGCGAAGTCGGGCAGATCGATCCAGAAGACTTCATGCGAACCGGCGTCGTTCAACGGAATGCCGTTCAGTTGGACGGCGACGCGATTTTGGGAGAAGCCGCGCATCCGCAAGTAGGAGTAGCCCGTGCCGTTTGCGCCGTCGGAGTAGGCGTTGAGGTTCGGTAGCTCGCTCAGGAGCAGCGGCAGGTCCTGTGCATAGTTCTGCTGTTCGATTTCCGCGCGGCTGAGATTGGAATAGGTCACGGGGTAATCGGCGGACGCGCGCGTTGACAGCACGGTGACTTCGCCGAGCAGATAGCGGGGCGCTTCGCCCGCGGGTTCCACGTCCGCGGCGGAATGCAGTTCGATATTGCGATGCAGGCTCTGCCCGGCGTCGATGATTTCGAGTTCCCAGCGATACGCGCTGAAGTCCGCCGCCGTGGCTTCGACGACAAACCGACCGGGTTGCAGGCCGCGGAGCGCGTATTCGCCGCGCGCATTTGTTGACTCCGACTGTCCGGATTTAAGTACCGTTACGGTCGCACCGGATAGTGGCTCACCGGTCCGGAAGTTGGAGATGATGCCACTCAGCTCAGCGGCCAACAGGGGACTGCTCGCGAGCAGTGCGAGCAGGCAGAAATGAAAGCGGGACATGAAAAAAGCCTCCCTGGGGAAAGATAAGTTCCGCAACGCGAGCGGCTGCGGTCACTTCCCGGAGGCCAACGGGTGTAGCTGGTGAAATGACGCGCTGACCGTTTCCTCCGCCGGCATTATCCGGATCAGGTTCGAGGGTTTATCTCAGGCCGAGTTTTTCGACCACCCCTACGGTTGCGAGAGTCAAAATATAGGGGATTCCGTGGCGGATGTCAAGCGCTGCCTGCGAGTCTATTCCCTCACCGACGCGGGATGGTCGGTCCGGGGAACGCATTGGGGCCTCAGCGAGTACCCAAGAACAGGAGAGCGAACGGGACAGAGGGGCGGTGGATTTGGCGAATTCTCTGCCAAGCTACTAACTGGATTGAAGTTAGACGAAGTTGCTGAAAGAGAGGTGAATTTGCGTACCTCATGCCTCGCGGTATGACCTGAAATATTTTAAACAGCCTAATAATAGACTATTACCTGACAGAACTGGGGCAAGTAGTTATTGACTCTGCGCCCATTTTTTTGTAAATTAATAGGACAATACGAGTCTAATTTAAAAGGATCACAGCCATGTTGGTATCCATGCAAGCGGATTACGCGCTGCGGGTGCTCGTGGACGTTGCCATGAACCAGGCCCAGGGACAACCGGTAGTCACGCGCGAGATCGCGGAGCGGCAGCACATACCGAGAGTCTTTCTGACGAAGATCGTTGCGCAGTTGGCGAGTCAGGGGATGTTGCACACCCAGCGCGGCAAAGGCGGCGGTGTGACCTTGAATGTCGCACCGGAACTGATCAACATTTTGGCGGTGATTGAAGCGTTCGAGGGTCACTTGATGTTCAATCAGTGCGTGGCGGATCCGACCTATTGCCTGCTCTCGCATTCTTGCACGGTACGCGTGTTGTGGGAAGAGGCGGAGCAGCATTTGACGCGGTTTTTTGGCGGGTTGACGTTGGGGGACATTCTGGAGCGGATTCGCGCGGCGAACGCGGCCCGTGTGGCTCCGGTAGCGTTGCAGCTTGATGTGAAGGAACGGCAGGCGGCACCGGCTCGCGTGCGCTGAGCGGTTTGAACGATGGCGGTATCCACTTGGAGCGAATTTGAATCAGCTTGAGGTTCGCAACCTTCACGTGAACGTGGAGGGGCGGGAAATACTGAGAGGCCTGGACCTGACGGTGCCGGTGGGCGAGGTCCATGCGATCATGGGACCGAACGGCAGCGGCAAGTCCACGTTGGCGTCGGCCATCATGGGCCACCCGAAATACGAGGTGTCGGCCGGTGAAGTGCTCTGGCGTGGCGAGAACGTTCTGGAACTGGAACCGGACGAGCGCGCCCGGCGCGGGCTTTTTTTGGCGTTTCAGTATCCGCAGGAGATCTACGGCGTATCGACCATGAATTTCCTGCGGATGGCGATGAGTTCGCGATTTGGCAAGGTGCCGAGCGCGGCGGAGTTCAAAGCGGAGTTGAATCGCTGGCTGGAGATTCTTGATATTACTCCGGATTTCGCGAAGCGTTTTCTGAACGAGGGGTTTTCCGGCGGAGAGAAGAAGCGCAACGAAATTCTGCAGATGGGAATGTTGAAGCCGGAGTTGGCGGTATTTGATGAGACCGATTCGGGCCTGGATATTGACGCACTGAAGATCGTGGCGCGGGGGGTAAACTCGATGCGCGGGCCGACCTTCGGCGCGCTGGTGATTACCCATTATCAACGGTTGCTGAGCTATATCGTACCGGACTACGTCCACATTCTGGTTGATGGCCGGATCGTGAAGACGGGCGACCGAGCGCTGGCGCTACAACTTGAAGACCAGGGTTACGACTGGATCAAGGAGGAGGCGGCGGTTTGAGCGCGCCTGCTCACCCTATCGCGGAGCAAGTTGACGCCCGGGGCTTGGTTTGTCCGATGCCGACGTTACGGTTGGCGCAGGCGATCAAGCGAATTCAGGTGGGCGAAATCGTCGAGTTGTTGAGCGACGACCCCGGCTCGGAGTCGAACATGGCGGCCTGGACGAAGAACACCGGTCATGAATTATTGTCCGGTGGCGCAGAATCGAAAGTCTGGCGGTTCCAGATTCGACGGTTGAAATGAGCAGATCAGATCCGACCAAGCCGCGGCGCATCGCGTTGATTGCATCGAAGGGTACGCTGGACATGGCGTACCCTCCGCTCATTCTTGCCAACGTCGCGGCGAGCATGGGCTGGGAGGCCGGGATCTTCTTCACGTTTTACGGGCTTGATTTGATTCACAAGACGCGGCAGCAGCACCTCGGTGTCGCGCCGCTCGCGAATCCGGCCATGCCGTCGCCGTTTCCGGGCAGTTCGATCAAGATTCCGAACATCGTTGGCGTGTTGCCGGGGATGACGGCGATGGCGACGATGATGATGAAGGACTGGATGGACAAGGCGAATCTGGCACCGCTCGATGAGATGTTCGCGATTGCGCGCGAATCGGGCGTGCGGCTGTTCGCCTGCAACACGACGATGCGCGTGATGCGGATCAAGGCAGAGGATTTGATGGACGGTGTGGAATTCGCGGGTTCGCCGTCGTTTCTGGATTACGCGGCGGAAGCGGATATTCAGTTGTTTATTTGAGGGGAAGATTAGAATTGGGGCACATGAAGACATGTGCCGCCAAGAAGTCATTTGAAGGAAGATCAGAATGGGGCACATGAAGACATGTGCCGCCAAGAAGTCATTTGAAGGAAGATCAGAATGGGGCACATGAAGACATGTGCCGCCAAGAAGTCATTGGAAGGAAGATCAGAATTGGGGCACATGAAGACATGTGCCGCCAAGAAGTCAAATGCCGATCCCTGAATCATGCACTTTCGTCAGTTCCTGCATAGTGAAAAAGGTTGTATCTCCTATGCGATGGGGTGTCCGTCGCAGGGGGTGTGCGCGATTATTGATCCGCAGGGCGATCCGCGGTTCTATGTTGATCATTGCGAAGAGAACGCGATGGTCGTGAAGCAGGTGCTGGAAACGCACGCGCATGCGGATCACTTTTCGTGTGCGCGGCGGCTGGCGGAGCTCACGGCATCCCCGTTGTATTTGGGAGCAAACGCGGAAGTGCATTATCCGTTCGAACCGTTGGCGGATCGCCAGGAATTCATGTTCGGTCGTTGGCGGGGTGAGATTTTGCACACGCCGGGTCACACGCCGGAGCATATCTCGATTTTGATTGAAGATTGGTTCTTGTTGACGGGGGATTTGCTGTTCGTGGGAGATGTGGGCCGCATCGATCTTTCGTTGGCTGCGCTGTCGCGGAAGCAGCTTGAAATGCGGGCGCGCATCATGTACGGCAGCCTGCAGAAGCTGATGACGTTACCCGAGTGGACGGAAGTGTATCCGGGGCACTATCGGGGTTCGGTCTGCGGGCGCGGACTCGATGACAAGACGGTTTCAACTCTGGGACGCGAGCGGCGGCTGACGCCGGCGTTGGGGATGAGCGAAGCGGAGTTCATTGAGTTTCAACTGACGAACCTGCCTCCGCTGCCGGAGGATTTTCACCGGATCAAGCAGCACAATCTTGGAGCGGCGCTTGCCGCTCAGACGATATGATGGTCGCCCCCCATAGATCAACGAAACACGAAGGGAGCAAGCTATGAAGAGTCTGCAGAGTCTTCTGACCGGAATGATGGCTGTCATGCTGGTATCGACGGCTGCTCGCGCGGCGGAACCTGCCGCGCCGTCGCTCTATGACCGCCTCGGTGGTGTGTACAATATCGCCTCGGTGGTGGACGTATTCATCGAGAAACTGCTGGTGAATGATGTCTTGAACGCGAATCCGGCGATAAAAGAGGCGCGCGATCGCGTGCCAAAGGCTGGACTCAAGTTTCAGGTTACGGCACTGGTGTGTCAGGTGACAGGCGGTCCGCAGGTTTACACCGGCCGCTCGATGAAGGAGTCCCACGCGCATTTGAATATTGCAAACAAGGAATGGGACGCGATGGTCGTGGACTTTGTGAAGACCCTCGACGAATTCAAGGTCCCGAAGCCGGAGCAGGGCGAACTGTTGGCGATCGTGGGCACGACCAAGGCCGACATTGTGACGGTAAAGTAGTGTTCATGGGAGTCCTTCGACGAGGTGGAGTTTCCACAGGCGTACCTGCCTCCGCTGCCGGAGGATTTTGAGCGCGTCAAGCGCCATAATCTGGGTCACATTGCGGCGGCGCACGCATAGCTCAAGGCGAGGGTGAATGATCTCGGTGATCATTCCCAATTTCAACGGTCTCGAATACCTCGGGCCGTGTCTGACCTCCGTGCTCAGTCAGGAATGCAGGGATCCGCTCGAAGTTCTGCTCGTCGATAACGGTTCGACGGACGGCAGCGTCGCTTACGTGAGCGCGCAGTTTCCGACGGTACACTGCGAAGTGTTAGCGACCAATACCGGGTTTACCGGTGCGATCAATCACGGCGTCGCGGTCGCTCGCGGCGAGCTGTTGTTGCTTCTGAATAATGACACGGTGCTGGAGCCGGGCTCGTTGCCATCGTTGGTGGACGCTTTGCTGCAGGCCGGCCAGCGGGTGGCCGCGGTCCAGCCGCTGTTGGTGAACGCGGCGGACCCCCGATGCGTGGACAGCGCGGGTATCGTATTGCATCGGCACTTCACGGCGGCCGACGGACTGCACGGGGAGTCGGCGGACTTGGCGCCGAGCGCATCCACGGTAGTATTTGGCGTCTGTCTTGCCTGCGCGCTCTTTCGACGCGAGGCATTTGACGAAGTGGGCGGTCTCGATCCGAACTTCTTTGCCGAGTGGGATGACGTCGATTTGGCATTGCGCTGCCGGTGGTTCGATTGGAGCTTTCGGCTCGTGCCACAGGCGCGTGTGCGGCATCATCGTTCACCCACACAGGCACGCCTGCCGCGCGCGCGGTTCATTCGCTATCGCCGGAACCGGTTGCTGACCTGCGCGAACGGCCTGCCGGGCTGGATGTCCGTGCGGGAGATTCTCTACCGTTTACAGAAAGACGTGTTCGGCATCCCGCATCATATCCGGGCGCGTCAATGCGGAGCGGTGCTGGCGAGCTGGATTGCGTTCCTGCGGTGGTTGCCGGAGGCATGGCGGCGTCGGCGAGCGCTGCGGCGAACGGCCCGCGTGACCGCTTCGCAGATGCGCGCGATGCTGGCGGAGCTGACAGTATGACGCTGCGCGTGCTGATGATTCCCGGAGGAGGACTGGACAACGGCAGCGCGCGGACGCGGATGTACGCGTATCTTCCGGCGCTGGCAGCCGCGGGCGTGGCCGTGTTCGTTGACAGTTACACGTTTCACAAGTACGAACGCGGAACGGAACGTCCGCGCGGTCGCTCGCGACTCTGGCTGGAGTTGCTTCCGCTCCGCGCGCTGTTCACCGTATTCCGCGCGGATGCCATCTGGCATCAGAAGTTCAGCGGTGGGCGAATCAAGTTGGGACTCGCCCGAGCGCTGCGGAAGCGCATCGTATATGATCTGGACGACGCGATCTATCTGGCGTCGCCGTTTGATCTGCCGAACGCGGTCTGGCGCAGCGCGGAACGTGAGCGCGTCAATCGCTCGCTTCGCCGCGCATCCGCGGTCGTGGCCAGCGGCGCGGCCATTCGCCGCTACGCGACCGGACTAAACGCCTACGTGCACGTCATTCCGACGATTGTCGAGACCGTAGCGGCAGCGCCGTCGGTGCCGCGGCATCCCGCAGTGGTCGGGTGGGTGGGGGCACCGGAAAACCAGCGGTTCTTACGGCCGCTTGAGGACTCCATTCTGCGGCTGCAAGCAGAGCTCCCCGAGCTTGAGGTGTGGATCATGACGTCAGGTCTGATGAACCCGCCGCCGCGCTACCGGCACAGGTTCATTCCGTGGAGTCGGTCAGCGGAGGCGGAATTCGTGCCGCAATTCACGCTGGGACTTGCGCCACTCGATGATACGGAATGGTGTCGCGCCAAGATGAACTACAAGGCGCTGGTGTACATGAGCCGTGGCGTGCCCGCGGTGGCGAGTCCGATCGGTTTCCCCGTGCAGGATTTTGCGGATCGCGACTCGATCCGCTACGCGTCCGCACCGGAGGAATGGTATGAGGCGATGAAGCAACTTCTAAGCGACGGCACTGCGCGCGATCGCTTAGCCGACCGCGCGTTACTGATCTTGCGAGACCGATACACGGCGGACAGCCGGGCAAGCGAATTGCTGGCTGTGTTGCAGGGAGGATAGGATGGAAAAGGACAAGAAGTTCGAGCTCGATCTGGACAACTACGACCGCTACGGTTTTCACGACGAAGATAAGTCGACGGTGAAGCTGCCCAAAGGGTTGTCGCGCAAGGTGGTCGAAGAGATCTCCGAGATGAAGAGCGAACCGGACTGGATGCGCAAACTGCGTCTGAAGGGCCTCGACTATTTCGTGCGGAAGGCGTCTCCGAACTGGGGGCCGGACTTATCGGGGATCAACTACGACGATATTCACTACTACGTGCGGTCAAACGAACGCGTCGAATCCAACTGGGACGCGGTACCGGAAGAGATTCGGGACACTTACGACAAGCTGGGGATTCCCGAGGCCGAGAAGAAATTTCTGGCCGGTGTCGGTGCGCAGTATGATTCGGAAGTCGTGTACCACTCTCTGCAGAAAGAGTGGTCGAAACTGGGAGTCATCTTTCTTGACACCGATTCCGGCTTGCGCGAGTATCCCGATCTGTTTCAGGAGTATTTCAACAAGTTGATTCCGGCGGGCGATAATAAGCTCGCGGCGCTGAATACGGCGGTCTGGTCGGGCGGCAGTTTCATCTATGTGCCGAAGGGCGTGCATGTGACGATTCCGCTGCAGGCCTACTTCCGGATCAACGCGAAGAATGTCGGGCAGTTTGAGCGCACGCTGATCATCGCGGACGAAGGCTCGAACGTGCACTACGTGGAGGGCTGCACGGCGCCGGTGTATTCTTCGGATTCGCTGCACAGCGCGGTGGTGGAGATCTACGCGAAGAAGCACTCGCGGGTGCGGTACACCACGATTCAGAACTGGTCGAAGAACGTGTACAATCTCGTGACGAAGCGTACGCTGGCGGAAGAAGATGCGACGATGGAGTGGGTTGATTGCAATCTCGGTTCGAAGGTGACAATGAAGTATCCGTCGGTTTACATGATGGGGCGGCATGCGCGCGCGGACATTCTGTCGGTGGCCTACGCGGGGCCGGGGATGCATACGGAGGCGGGCGCGAAGGTGATTCATCACGCGCCGGAGACGACCTCGGTCATCGTGTCGAAATCGATTTCGCGCGGCGGCGGGCGGACGTCTTATCGCGGCCTCGTGGAGGTGAGCAAAGGCGCGGAGAACTCGAAGTCGAACGTGAGCTGCGATGCATTATTGCTTGACGATCACAGCCGCAGCGACACGTATCCGTACATGAATATTCAGGAGGACAAGGTCGAGCTGGGTCACGAGGCAACGGTCTCGAAGATCGGCGACGAGCAGATCTTCTATCTGATGAGTCGCGGCATTTCGGAGGCCGACGCGATGACGTTAATTGTGCGCGGATTTATCGAGCCGGTGGTCAAGGAGTTGCCGATGGAGTACGCGCTCGAGATGAACCGGCTGATCCAATTGCAGATGGAGGGTTCCGTTGGCTGAGACGACGTCGCATCCCCGCAGCAGCGCGTTTATAGAGTCGATCCCGCACCCGCTGTGGACCCCTGAGCAGCGGTTGCATGCCTTGGAGCAGGCCCGCTCGGCAGCGATCCCGTCACGGCTCGAAGAGGATTGGCGAAAGACCGATCCCGACCAGTTCCCGTGGCCGCGGACCGAACAGGTCGAGGCGGCGACCTCCCTTCACGAAACGACGACGCATCTGCCCGCCGCGTTGGCGTCGCCGCTTGCGTCAGCAGGCGCGGAATCTATGCGGCAACTGCTGACGATTCCCGGTGACGACTACGACGCCAAATTCCTGTACTATCACAAAGCCTTCTGCCGTGCTCCCGTGATCATCAGGGTTCCGCGGGCTTGGTCGGGCGAGACGATTGAACTCCAGCAGCGCAGCTCCGGCCCGGGGCTATCGACGTTCACGACCTTGGTCGTTGTGGAGCGTGACGCTGAGGCAACGATTGTTGATCGCTGGCTGCCGGCGTCGGACGATGCGGTAACGGTGGGGCGGACCGAGATCATGGTGGAAGCGGGCGCGCGTCTTAACTATGTGCAGGAGGATTGGTGCGGCGCCCGCGCTGCGCTCTACCGCCGCGCGCGAGTTCAGGTGGCGCAGGATTCCGCTGTGACCTGGTACTCCTTCACGCAGGGCGCGGCCTGGCATGTGGCGCGGATGGAACTAATGTTGTTGGGGCCGAACTCGTCGGGGCGGATTCAGGGGCTGTTCGCGGGCAGCGGCGATGCGCGAGCGGATCATCGCACTCATCAGTATCATGGCGCGCCGCGGTGCAAGTCGGACCTGACGTTCAAGACGCTGCTGTCAGGACGCTCGCATTCGGTTTATCAGGGACTGATCTCCGTACCGCAGCAGTCGCAGAAGACCGACGCGTACCAACAGTGCCGCAACCTGCTACTCGAACCGGGAACGCACGCGGACGCCATTCCGAAGCTCGAGATCATTGCGGACGATGTGCGCTGTACGCATGGCGCGTCGATGGGGTCCTTGAACCGGGACCAGCTGTTCTACCTGCAAAGTCGCGGGCTGTCGCGGGGTCAGGCCCTGCGCGTGATCGCGACCGGATTTGCCGAAGAGGTCATTCAGAAGGTCCCGGTTGGAACGGTTCAAGAGCGCTGGCGCGACGCCGTGATGGCTTCCATCGGCGAGGCGGTGCGACTCTAAACAGCCGCGGGACCGTGAGGTCCCGCGTGAGTACGATCTCCGTTTTCGCGGCGGCCGCGCTCAGTTTGCGGAGCGTTTTTGGCCGAGAATGTAGCGGGAGAAATGCAGCGTCTTAGCCACCCAATGCGTTTCCACGACGGCGGTCGTGATTTGCTTGAATTCACCGGAAGCCGGATTGTACCAATAGAAACAGATGTCCGCGGCACTGCTGCCGGGGGGGATGTGCACGCACGAGGTGTCACACCAGTAGATCACCGAGTCGTTCCACGTAATGCCTTCGGGCAGGAAGTCGGTTTGCGAATAGGTGGTGTCCGCGACGGTGAGCGAACAGTGAAGCGAGTCGCCCGGTGTCGCGCCAACCGGGACGGAATATCCGGCCATGAGCAGGATTTCGAGATTGGTTTCCTGAGCGGGATAGCACCAGCCTTCGACCGTCGCACCACTGGCGTGAACACGTTCCAGTCCGACGGAATTCCAGCGGACAAATTGCTTGCCTGATTCCGGCCCGGCGAGAAGTTGATCATCACTGGGAACCGCTGGCGGGATGGTGGTAGTTGCTTCGTCGTCGGAACAGCCGGTGGCGAGCGCCAGGGCGGTCATGAGCAGGATCAGGATTCTGGACTTTGTCATCGATTACCTCGCGAGAACTTTGGTGACCCCTGTTGGTGGATAGATAGAATCTGACGTCTTTTATCCGATTTGCAATAAGTAGGCCGGAAGCGGGTCAGTAGCAATTCGGCGTCGGTCGCACAAGAACTTCACGGCGTAGAGGAGCCACTTGGATACTGCGAAGGTTGGTCGGTCGGACGGGGAGTGGGTGCGGATTTGTTCGAAAGCTGAATTCAAGCGGGACGGCGGCAAGTCGTTCAACGTTGGACCGCTGCAGTTGGTCGTTTTTCGGAGCGACGGCCAGTGGTTTGCGACCAGCAGTCACTGCACGCACGAGGATGAATCGCTGGCTGACGGTTGGTTGGAGGGGTGCCACGTGGAGTGCCCGCGGCACGGGGCGATGTTTGATTTGGCAACGGGCGAGGCGCTGTCGCTGCCGGCGACGGAGCCACTGCAAACGTTTGCGGTGGAGGTGCGGGGAGACGAAGTTCTGGTCTTGATTCCCGCGGCGGCACCGGCGGACGGCGGGACGAAATGAACAAGCGTTGTGTGCAGAGCACACACGTCAGGGGCGGGATCGCACTATGAAGACGGTTGCCGAGATTCGCCGGGACTTTCCGATACTGAATGTGAAGGTCAACGGCCGGCCATTGGTATATTTGGACAGCGCGGCGAGTTCGCAGAAGCCGATGGCGGTGCTGGACTCGCATTGTCGATTTTGCGAATCGCGATATTCGAATGTTCACCGCGGCGTGCATACACTGGGTGAGCGCGCAACGGCGGATTATGAAGCGGCGCGTGGGACCGTGCGGGATTTCATTAAGGCGCCGGACTCGCGGGGCGTGATCTTCACGCGCGGGACGACGGAGTCGATCAATCTGGTGGCGCACTCCTTTGGTCGGCGTTTCATCAAGCATGGGCAGGCGATTCTGCTGACGCCGCTCGAACATCACGCGAATTTGGTCCCGTGGCAAATCGTGGCGAAGGCCGTGGGTGCGGAATTGCGCTTTTGGCCGCTGCGCGAAGACGGGACGCTGGACATGGATGCGGGCCGGAAGTTGCTGGACGGTTCGGTCGCGCTCGTGGCACTGACGCATGTATCGAATGTCCTGGGTACGATCAACCCGGTTCGCGAGATTACGGAGCTTGCTCACCGCGTGGGGGCGCGGGTGCTGGTCGACGGCGCGCAAGCGGTACCACATATGCCGGTGGACATTACGGAGATTGACGCGGATTTTTACGCCTTTTCCGGGCACAAGATGCTGGGTCCGACCGGGATCGGAGTCCTGTGGGGCAAGCCGGAGATTCTGGAGGACATGGATCCGTTCCTGACGGGCGGGGAGATGATTCGCGAGGTGTTTCTCGATCACTCGACGTGGAATGAATTGCCTTACAAGTTTGAGGCGGGAACTCCGCCGATTGTGGAGGCCGTAGGTCTGGCGGAGGCGATTCGCTATCTCGACGTGATCGGGATGGATTGGATTCACGCGCACGATTATCATCTGTCCACCTATGCTTACGACGCGTTGACCGCGACACCGGGGGTAACGGTGTACGGCCCGGCACTGGAGCGGTCGTCCATGGTGACGTTTAATATTGACGGTGTGCATGCGCACGACGCGGCGGGCCTGTTGGATCGCGAGGGGATTGCGATTCGCGCCGGTCACCATTGCGCTCAGCCGCTGATGCGTTGGTTGGGCGTGGTCGCGACAGCGCGCGCCAGTTTTTATCTGTACAACACCGAGGCAGAGATTGATCTGTTAGTGGACGCGGTTCGCAAAGTAAGACAGGTGCTTTCCGTTGCCTGATCTTTACAGCGACATTCTGCTGGATCACTATCGGCTGCCGCGGTATCGGGGGCGGTTGACGGATCCGACAGTCAGCGCGGAAGGCCTGAATCCGCTTTGCGGTGACGAATTGGTGTTGGACCTGCGGTTCGACGGCGACCGGCTGGTTGAGATTTCCTTTGACGGCAAGGGTTGCGCGATCTCGACGGCGTCGGCGTCGATGCTGACGGAGGCCGTGCAAGGCAAGACGATGGCGGAGCTGGAGGTTTGGATTGCGGCGGTTCGCGATTTTTTGCGCGATGGGGAGCCACCGACGACGGTTGACCTTGGCGATATCGAAGCTCTCGCCGGCGTGTCGAAGCTTCCTGTGCGAGTGAAGTGCGCGAGTTTGCCGTGGACGACGCTCGAGACATGCCTGGCGGACTATCGAGCGAAGTAGATAGATCGACTGGAATCGACGGGGGCTGGCGAAGCTGATTGGACGACTGGAAACAGTCGTCTTTTTTCGTCCCGCGTCTGACGAGCGAAGCAACGGCCGTCGTGAACTCGGCCCACGACGACTCAATGTTTCGTGGTGGCGCTGCCGATGTCGTGGTCCGGTCGCATAGCAACGGGTATTGCATTTGCAATAGTCGGATCGTCTGTGTTCAATAAAATCTGTAAGGAGTAGTCAATGCTAAGGTTTACGCGAGTTTGCGTAATTGGACCCGATCACTGGGCGGGAACCCTCGCCCTGGCCATCCGGCAATATTCACCGGGGGTCGAGGTCATCTGTGTGGCGGGCGCGGAGGTCGGCCAGCAGTGGGTGAGCAGCGGCGTCGCGGACTCCTGCGTAGATAGCTTTCTGGAGGGAATCCACGGTTCCGACATTCTGTTGCTGGGAACGGGGGAGAACGGCTCTCCGTGGAATTTACGGGAGGTCATCATTTCGTGTGATCCGCGTGCGGTGATCTGCGGCCATGGGCGAACCATGACAGAAGTGTCGCGGGTAGTTAGAGAACTCGACCGGACGGATTTCCACTATGTGAGCGTAGCCCTGGGCGGCTCGTTGGATTGGGGCGAAGCGCTCGACGGGGCCTCGGCCGATTTCTTCAACGGCCAACGGGTGTCGCTATCGCCGCTCACGATTGAGGACCTAAATGTCTTTAGCCTGTTATCGGACATGTTTCGGCACTGCGGCGCCACGGTGATCGCGACGAGTCCGCAGCTTCATGACCGGCAGATGGCGGAATTCGTGCAGCTTCCGCAATTGGTGCGGATTCCTTTCATGCGCTACCTCACGAACAAGCTGGATGCGACGGGCACCGACACGGTGGCCGAGAGCTACCAGCTCTTTGGCGACTTCGCGGCGATGGGACGGTCGGCTTCGGAGATTTGGTCGTCCAACTTGTTTCACAACAAGTCCAACGTCTTGGCGGCACTCGAGGGCTGCCAACAGCAGCTGGCGGCTCTGATCGGTGAGCTGACGCAGGACAAGATGCACGAGATTGCCTCGAGCACTCACCGTCAGGCAAATGAACTGAAGAGTTTGACCAACCCGGCGGGAGCGCGACTGGCAGCGCTGCCACCGGCCGCGATGGAGGCTTCGCCGGAAGCGTTGGTTGAGATGCTCGAGAGCGCGATCAAGGTCGTCAAGCGGATGCCGGTTCGCCAAGGGGTCAGTGTCCAATCGTTGTATGAGCTGATTGAAAACACGCGGCGCACCGTCGAGGATATCCTGCGGGCGCAGGCCGTGGAGCCGGAACGCACCGGGCGCGGTGAGATCTCGACGTTGGCCGCTGCACACGAATCTCAGGATTCAGCACCGTCCGTTTCGGCGCCGGAGACCTCCGCGGAACAACGACCCGACGCGCACCACGGCTGGGTTTCAGACGACTATGGCTCGCTGAGCGCTGGTTTCGGCGATTCGGCGGTGGGAACCGGCAGTTCGGATCTCGCCCCGGCGAGCGTCGAGGCTGAGCAGGATCTTTCGCCGACGTTTTCAATTTCCTGCGGGCACGACGTCCACACGTTGCAGACGGCGGCTCAGCTCCTGACGCAGAATCGGATCGAAATTGAGCGGATTGATCGCGAGGAAACGCCAAGTGGGCTGACGCTTTGGGTTACCCTGACCAAGCGGGAACAGGTCATCCGGGCCAAGGAACTCCTGCGGGGTGCGGACGTACCGGTCGGCTGAGGCGGGGGGATAGTGCGGGCAGTTTGACGGTAAGGCGGGCAGTTGTCCGCCTTGTCTTTTGGGTCTGGCGAGGATCAGTGAGTCTGATGGGGTCGATTCCCTTGCGCTCCTCCTTATGATTTGTTATATTTACGATACGGTGGGATGGGTGGCGCGGGAATTGCGCATCTTGGGTCGGATAATTTCGGCTTGAGAACAACCGTGGAGTAGGCAGGTATGGCACTATGTAATCGCATGTGCTTCATAGGCCTGGACGGCATGGTCGGCAGTTTCGCCTTGGGCATGAAGCGGACCGGGTACCAGGGCGGCATCGTCGGGGTGGCCGACAATGCGACAGTCCAGCAGGCCTGGAAACTTCGCGTGGTGACCGACGGAACCCCGGAGCTTGCCCGGGCCGTAAAGGGCGCGGGTCTGGTCATCTTGTCACGGGAAGCCGCGACCCTGGGCATTTCACTGTGCGATGTTTTGGCCTGCGTCGAGCCGGGGACGATCATCTCGGAGATGACTCGGGTCAAGGGTGACGTGAACCGGGTCTTCGCCGAATCGAAACGTACAGACGTCAGCTACGTCGGTTTTCGGTTGGCCGGGGATGCGGACGTGCAGATCGAGTTGGAGAAATCGAGTCAGTATTACTTTGAGCATAAGACCGTCATCCTGACGCCGCGCGGGAAGCCGGATCTGGATGCGTTTTCGCAGTTGCAGGAGGCGATGAAGCGGCTGGGAGCGAACGTGGTGGCGATGAGTCCGCAAGCGCACGACCGAATGCTGGCGGACATCAATCAGGCGCCGCGGTTGGCCATGATGGCCGCGGTCGAATATGTGTTGGATCCGGCGCGAGGCATGCCGGTCAGTTCCGCGAGCATGGGGGCGTGGCTGGCGGAGCAGATGGGCGAGCTGCAACAGATGCAGTTTTCCGGATGGGCGCATGATGTGGCGGATAATCGCGAACCGGTTTTGCAGGCGCTGGATCAACTGTTGAAGCAGTTGGCAACGTTGCGTGAAGCTGTCGCCACGGGGAGTCTCGAGCAGCACTTGGAGCAGTTGGCGGGGGCCAGCGGCAAACTGGTCAATCCGGAAGTGGCGCAGGAGGCGTCACGGGAGATCGTGCTGGCGGCTGGCGGAGACACAAAGGTGTTGGAAAAGGCGGCGCAGATTTTGGCGGAGTGCAGAATCACCGTCGCCAGTCTGGACAAGATGCACGATGCGGCGGCGGGGACGTTCTGTTTGACCTTGAATTCACCGGCGGACAGATCGCGAGCGGCGACGGCGCTCGGCAACGCCGGGCTTAAGATCACGGAAATTCGGTAAGGTGTGGGCGCAGACTGAGGATCGCGAGCGTTGACCGATCACGAGATGAAAAGCGGAATCGGCGAACCCGAAGCAGTGGAACATGTGGAGTTAGACGGGCTAACTCTGCCCGATCCGCTGGCGCTAATTAGCCGCGAGTTTGATCGGATTGTGATCGTTGGGGTCGGGTTGATCGGGGGCTCGATCGGATTGCGCATGAAGGCGATGGAGCACGGCGGGAGTGTGATCGGCTGCGATCGACAGGAGGTTTTGGATGAAGCGCTCGCCCGCGGTGCCATCGATCGGGGAGTGGTCGAGCTTTCCGAGGCGATCGGCAATGCGGATCTGATTGTCCTGTGCGTACCCGTGGAAACATCGGCACGGTTGCTGCCGGACATATTGACCCGAGCGAAGGCCGGGGCGATTGTGACGGACACCTGTCCGACGAAATCCGAATTACTGCGCGTTGCCGAGCTGACGCCGTCGTCCGCGCACTATATTGGCGGACACCCGCTGGCGGGGAAGGACCGCACCGGGATCGCGAATGCCGATGCGAACTTGTTCGAGAACGCTTACTGGTTGGTGACATCGCGTCCTGACCTTCCGGCGGAATCGCGCGAGACGCTGTTTTGGTGGATTCGCATGCTGGGCGCGTACCCGCTGCCGCTGGAACCGGATCGTCACGATCAGATTGTCGCGCTGACTACGCACGTGCCGCTGATGGTCGCGCTGGCAATGTCGCATTGGCTGGCGATGCGATCGTCAACGGAGCCGCTGTTGTCGAAGCTCGCCACGGGGTCGTTTCAGTCCTCGACGGCCTTGGCCGCGCTGCCGCCGGAAATGTGGGAGGGGGCGCTCCGTTCCAATCAATCCGCGCTGCTGGCGGGTTTGGCGGAGCTTCGCCGGACGCTGGAGGAATTTGAGGCGGCGATCGCGGCGGGTCGCGTGCACGATCTGTGGATGAGCGCGGCCGAGTTCCAGCGCAAGCTGTTACGGGAGCGGCCGGGCGACTGGGACGCGAATTGCGAGATCTCGGTGACGGTTTCGGACCGTCCGGGTGCCATAGCCAGGATTGCCAGTCTGCTGGCTACGCATCGTATCAACATTCGCGACATTGGAGTATTATTCGTTCGCGAGGGTCGTGGCGGATCGCTGCACGTCACGGTGGAATCGCGTCTCGATGCGCGGCGCGCCGTTGAGATCTTGAAAGAAGACGGTTTCGCGGCGCGGCTTAGACCTTAGCGGCAATAGCAGGGGATCGAAAATGCAAACGGGACAGCGCTGCTGTCCCGTTTGTCTTGATCTGCCTTGCGATTACGGTTGGCCTTTGATCGCGGCCTTGATGCCGGCATATCGGCGTTTCAGAAGTTCCAGCGACGTGAGATAGCGGAGCTGGGTTTCGGCCATCTCGGCCATTTCGAGATCGATATTTACGCCGTTGATGCCCGGGCTGTTCGGATCGAGCGGTTCCGTGCGCGTCGTTGCGGCAAGGGCCTCAAGCTCGACGCGCGCGCCGTTTCCGTTCATGTGGCGCGGATTGGTCTGTGCCATGCCGTCGATGTCGTCGTCCAGCACCTGCTTGAGCTGCTGTTCGAAGTCCACGGCCAGCCGCCGGTACCCGGGCGTCTCAGCATTGGCGATATTCTGCGCGTGTGTGCGTTGCCGCAGGGCGTTCGCATCCAGCGTCTTCTTAAGGACGGCGTTGCCGGGGGCCTGATTGAGGAGGAAATTCTCGATCAGATTGTCGGCCATGGTAGTTCCTCGGGCGGGGTTATCCTATTTCGGCGGTGGACGAGCTGGTCCGGGATTATGTCATAGCTACTTGAAGCAAACCTCGCGCCACGCGTAAGTCCGGTAACTGCTGCTGCATAGCGCCTGCCCGGGGCAGATTTTGCCCCGGAACCAGTGCGGCCCGGGCAATGCCCGGGCCGCGCTTCGAATGAATGCCGGGCAGGCCGGTTTAGTTGTCAGCCGTCACATGATAGAAGCGAATCGGCGCCAGTGCGCTCGGATCGGTATAGAAGCAATCCGGCGGCGTTGGTGCAACGACCGTCGCGACGAGGGTGTATGTGGCGGGGAAAACAGCGCTGCCGTTCGTGGATGCATAGACCTTGTACGTATTGCATGCTGCACCGAGGCCGGGGGTCCAGCGCAAGGTAACCGTCGTGGCCAGGCTGTCGTCACGATTGACGGTGAATTGCGTAGGATCCGGGCACTGCGCGGCTTCGAAAGCGCTGCCTCCGGCGAAGACGATCTGATAGCCGCCGCACAGGCACGGCGTCGTCAGATCATGTTGTCCGAGCGCACCTCGCAAGTTCACAGCGCCGGCAGGAATCGTCGTTCCGAGGATAGACACATCGCAACTATCGACGTAGTAGAGGACCGTGTCCGTTCCGACCACGGCCGGGAACGTTGTGTCACCGGGTGCGAACGTACCGCCTGCATTCAGGAAGGTCGCGCCGAGCACGGAAATAATACGGGATTCGTACAGTTCGGGTCCGCAGTCATCGACGACGGTTGCGACTGCCGAGGCCGCGACCACTACCGGTGCCGGGACCGCAGCCGAACCAAGATAGGTGATCACCGGCGCGACGGCGGTATAGGTAGAGAATTCTGTGACGCCGCGGAACTGTGTGATGTAACTCCACACTTCAATGGTGTCGCCGACCATGGGGGGACGGGGATTCCCGACCATATTGGTCGTAACCGCGGTGCCGAAGATCTGGACCGCGCAGCCGCCGCTCTCGACGAACGCCTCTGTGCCGCACGAATCGACCCAAGTAACGACGCCATGCGTGACGACGCGGGTATTCAGCCGCGTGGCGACGCCGCAGGTGTCTTGCTCGCGGACCTGGCAGAGTGTGAGCGTATCCGGCGGGAGCACCGGAGCACATGCCGTAGCGGTTCCGGGCGTGCCGAGGTCGCCATTGTTGGCGCCCGGCCAGGCCTGATAACCGGCGCACCACATGGTGTCAACGGCGCCGCTGTAATTCAAATCGATCAATTGGGCGCTCACGCCGGCGCCCCAATGGAATGCGGTCGTGTATGTGACCGTGGCGACATTGGTCCCCGCCGGGTTGCGCAAGAAGATGGTTTCGCCGGTATTGCTCAGGCTCAGGCCCCAACCGGACGTGGCGAAACGATAGTCGAAATTCTCCGGCACACCGCCGTTCGTTGCGCTGTCGCCGTTTGAGCAGAACACAAAATACTGGCCGGGGTTGATCGTGCCGGCTTCAATGGTATCGCTGCCGGAATTATCGGCGATGATCCACCCGGTCAGATCCACGGTGGTCGCCCCGGCATTATAGATCTCGAACCATTCGCCGAGGCTGTCGCCTGTGCTCGCGAACGCCGGATTCGGCATGAACTCGGTGAACTTGAGGTTCTCCGGCGGAGCGGAGACGGTGAACGACACTTGCGAGTTGGGCAGGATCGCATTCAGCGCAACGTCCGCTACGTTATTGACGGTCAAGGTGTACGTATTGGGAGCCAACGCGGTGCCGTAGAGCAGGCGGACCGTTGTGGGGGTGGTCTGCAGCGTTGCCGTGCTGGGCGAGCCCACGCCGAGGTCCACGGAGTAGTTTGTCACGGTTTCCGCCGAGACTTCGTTCAGGGCTTCGTTGAAGACGACTTCGATCAGCGTCGTGCTGAGCGCGGTCGCGGACACGAGCGTGGGCCGTGTGGTGTCGCCGAGGCAGGGAGAATTGACGGCGCCCGGCGTGCAGAGCTGATATCGTCCGGTTCCGAAGACATTGGTGGATTCATGCCAATCGGCGGCGAGGCCGGACCACGGCGCGTTCACATCGCACTTCTCAATCGAGTGACCGCCGTTGTTCAGGGCGAGGTCAGGGTAGTTGACCGTCAGCGAGCCATCCACGAGTTGCGCGAAGTCCGCGGTATAAAGTGCGAGGTTATCGCCGGAATTGCCCAGCCCGAGTGATCCGGAGTCAACGCAGACAATCGCGCTCGGGATTTCCGGCATCGCGACTTTGGAAAGCACGAGATAGCCATCCGCCGGAATCGAAGTCCCGGCCGGAATCACGACATTGCCTTCCGCGGTGGGCGGGACGGCGCTGTAGTCGGTCAGACGCCACAGCGATAAATCGATGGCCGACGCGGTGGTGTTATGAATCTCCACCCATTCGACATCGGGGTTGGTCCCGCTGGCCGTATCATCGTACATCACTTCCGTGATCACAACAGCGCCCTGCGCGACGGTAACATTCACCGTGAAATTAGCGATCTGATTCGTGGAGACATTTCCGGCCACGTCAGCAACGTTATTGCAGGTGATCGAGTAGGTGTTGTTGGCCATCGCGTTGAACGTCAGATGCACCAGCGCGAGATTCGCTCCGTCGCGGGTCGCGGTCAGCGGATTGCCGACGCCATTGTTGACGACGTAGTTGGCCACGGTCTGCGCTGACACCAGCCCGACCGACTCATTCCAGAGCAGATCGACGGTGGTAGCAGTCGTGGCCGCGGCGCTCAGGAGCGTCGGTGGCGTGGTATCGCTGGCCCCGCAGGCGGAATTCGGTGCGCCGGGCGTGCAGAGGCGGTAGCGGCCGGTCGTGGCGAACACATTGGTGGACTGATGCCAGTTTGACCCGACATCGTAGCTGATGGCGAAGGAGCAACGCTCCGTTGAGTTTCCGCCCGTCAGCGATGAGTCCGGGATAATGACGCTCAACGATCCATCAATGAGCGTGCCGCTCCCCGTATAGAGGGCGAGGTTGTCACCGGAATTACCGAGTGCCCATGAACCGAAATTCTGCGTGCAGACGATTTCGCCCGTGAACTCGGGAATTGCGGCCTTGCACAGGACCAGGTATTGTCCGGCAGCGATAGTGGTGCCGGCCGGGACCAGGATTGAACCTTCGGTCGCCGGGGGATAAGCAGGGGCGTCCTGCAGCGTCCAGCCGGAGATGTCGATGGGGTTAGCCGTAGTGTTGTAGATTTCCGCCCATTCGACATCTGTTGAGGCCGTATCATCGTACATCGATTCCGAAATCAGCACATCACCGGGATTCTGGGCAAGGCCCAGGCCGGCGACTAACAGGGTAGCCAGCAGTGCGAGCAAGGAAGAACATCGGGAGCCAAGCGAAAACATAGGGATCTCCTGTGGTCTATATTGTACAGCCGGGAATTGGCAGCAAGGTCGGATTCACGGACTCGGGTCAAGGTCGTTGAGCCACCCGCGATAGTCTGATAAAATAGCCTCCGGAAACTGCTTCCGCAAGTGCAGCACGCGCCCGGAACCGTTAAGAAACGGTTGGGTACCAATGACTGAACGGTGAGGTATTCGAGAGGAGTTAGTACAACTACTTGCCTCGGCAAAGGATAGATGGGATCCGGCGCGGGTCAAGGAGACCAAGCCGGGAGGCCGGGTCTGGAATAATGAAGCGGCCGCATCCGGCGTCCGTTCGCGCTTTCGTGTAGTTATTCACAAAGCGCTACAATTTGAAAAAAGACAAGGCCGCCTTGCCGTGGCGGCCTTGTTGTACAAACAGTACTCGGTAATTCCACAACCGCGTCAGGCGTGCGCCGTGGCTTCGACTCCTAATTCGTGAAGCGCGCGCTCCACATCATCGAGATCAAACGGCTTTTGCAGGAAGAAGTTCTCGCCGGAGTTGGGCAACTCATGCGTCTCGCCGTCAGTGATCGCCAGGCAGGGGACGCTGCCGCAGCGGGCGCGGAGGTTCGCGAGCCAATCCTCGACATCGTCGAAGTCGGTCACGTCCAGCGTGATCAGGCCCGGCACGTACTGATGCGCGATCACCCAGACCGTGGCATCATCGAGCGTGGTGAAAGCCTCGACGTCATGGCCGGCGCGTTCGAGCAGTTTGCGGGCGACATCGCGCACGACGGGGTTGGAAACGATGAGCAGCCCCGGGCCGGCGGTATTCGGCGGCGTGTCTTCGTCTTGGGCGAGCCGATCCACTGCCGCGAGCAGTTCACGGGTTTCCTGTTCCTGTTCCGAGACGGGCTGGTAGGTGGCGATCGGATCGAGCACGGCCAGCATCGTTGGTTCGCCTTCGATCTTGACCAGTTCGCAGGCGAACTTGCAGCGGATGGTGCGGCCGTCGGGAGTCGCGGCGAAGAACTCGCTTTCCGGCTCGGAGGACGGGATCCACGGAAATGCGGAGAGGGATTCGAGTGTGCGCCCGAGCAGTCCCGGCGCCGGCATGCTGAACAGGTCGCAGGCGGCCACGTTGCACTGCTGTATGTTGTGATCGTGCACATTGAGGAAGAGCACGGCGGCGGGCGTCATGTTGCACAGCGTGTTGAAGTTTTCGTGCGCCTGTGCGAGCGCGATTTCGAGCTGTTTTTCGGCGGCGGCGGGACTGCCGTAGAGGACGACGGTGCCATTGTGCGGGCAGGCGTGAAACTCGAACGTGCCGCTCCCGAACAGGGTTTCGAACCGCGAGGTGTTTTCGCGCCTTAGTATCCGCTCGACTTCGATGCGGTCCAGCGCGGGGAAGATGTCCGTGAGCATCGGCGAGTTTTCAAGGGTCGGACAGATGGCCAGGGCGGCGTCGTTGTAATTCTGTAACAAGCCATCGCGCGACACCACGATGATCGCATTCGGACACAATGGATCGGCGACCGGAACGGCATCCTCGTCCGCCACGGACTCAATGGCGAGTGTCGGTGCGGTTTCGACATCATGCACGAATTGCAAGAGCAGCGGGCCATGCCGATCTTGATCGACGTAGAGCCGGGTCGCACGAATGCGACCGGAAAAGACGACCTTTTCGGTGGTGGCAAGCCGCACCGGACCGTCGGCGTCAATGGCCCCTGCGGCGAGCTGTTGGAAGAAAGCCGCGGCGGGAATCGCCAGGTCTCCGTGTTCCATGTTGAGCGCCGGATCCGGCTTTCCCCGCTGAATTCTGAGCATTTCCTGCGCGGCATGATTCGAGCGCGAGAATCGGCCATCGACTTCCACGATGCACAACGGATCCACGATGGCCTGGAAGAGTTGCCGGAAGGCAGTGGCATCCGAGCTTGGGATCGCCGGCTCTCCCGGTTCGGGGAGCGGCGGAGCCAATTCCGCGGTCAGGGGATTGGGGGCGTACGGCCAGACCGCGACGACGATCATCACCAGCAGACCCGCCGCGATCCACCAGATCGACGCGTGTGACGCCGTGCCGGGCGGAGTCAGGGATGCGAGGAGCAATACGGGCTTCATCCCGGGGAGTTGCAGTTTGACGAATCCCCATTGATCGTCGTTCGTCCCCGGCAGGGCCCCTTTCTGCTGACCGATAATGAGTGGCCAGGTTGCCGGACTGACGCAGGCGGCCTGCGACCCGCCGGACGAGGAGAACAGGGTTTGATCGGGGCCGGACATGAGTGTCCAGGCATGCGGGGCCGTGTCTCCGACTCGCAGCACAGTCGTGGGGTCGAACAGAGTGATCCAGCGCGAGGCGATCGCGGCGCTATCCTGCTGGTAACGATATTGGATCGCGACAAAACCGGGAGTACTTGCGTTGCCACCGAAGATCGTGATCTCCGGATTGCCCGATTCCTCGAACAACTTCAACGACATTGCCAATCCGCTCGTGTCGCCTTCAAAACTATGGAGCTGCGCCGCATTTACGATCAGGCAGAGCGCCCGCGGGGGGCCGTAGGAGGCGTTCCAGTCGGTGAGAAATGCACGGTATTTCTCGGCGGCTCGCCATGTCACCCATTCGCCGGGCCGTTCGGAGATTCGCAGCAGCTCTTGCCGGAGCACCTGCTCCCGAACCGCGGATCGGCAGGTTTCCAGGCCGGCCGACCACGACAGCGCGGTGGTCTGGAGCTTGGAAAACTCGGTCGAGTTCGCGATGCGCGTGACATTTTGGATATTGCCCATCAAGAGTAGCGTACCGGCCAGAATGGCCAGTGCACCGACGGTGACGAAGACGGGCTTCCAGATGGATCGCATTTGCACCTCTTGGGTCATATGGTTCACTTGCAGAGGCGAGTTTGCAAATCCGGTGCCCGTCCAAATCGGGGTCGGTTTGGCTTGACAAAATGCACAGAAATCGGTAATTTAGATAGCTTGTGGGTTCCCGGCGACAGCCCCAATCGCCCCCGAATTGGCTAATCGCGAACTGGGTTGCAACCTGCAATTCGGAGCCGTATTTCGTCGCCGTTCTTGAAGGGATGATGATCCGAGGGGCTTGGGAGGGCCGCAGGATGAAAATATTGCAGGCGCTGCCGGTGGCGGCGCTGCTCCTGATATCGGGCGTGGTCGGCTGGGCCATCGCCCCGGACGTGACATTCAGCAGGGTTTACGAAACGCGGGGCTATTTCAGTCAGATTAGCTTAGCAGACACGACCTCGCAGACGGGCGCTTTTCTCGGTGGAAACGCATTAGAGGGTCAATTCCAGTTCTGGGTGCAGCGGGTCGATAGCGCGGGGGACACGGTTTGGAATTCCCAACTGGGCACGACTGACCAGTTGCTGGGGATGACGCTGTCGTCGAGCGCAGACGAGATCGTGCTCGTGGGGTCCACCTACGAGAGCGGATCGATGGATTTCCGCCACGTGCGGCTGGCCCTCGACGGCGGGACCGAGGTGAATGTTGACGACGGGTCGCCGGGCTTCAGTGAGCAGCTCACGGCGGTCAGTGCTCATCCGGGAGCTTCGACTGCCGGAGAATATGCTTTGGGCGAGATTCGCCCGGGCGAGGATGTCGCGGATGTGGTCGTGCGATCGCTTGCGGCAACCGGAGCGATCATCGGTGACCGCGTTTACGCAGAGGGGCGGTACGGATCCGCGCTGCTTGGTTATCGGAACGGTCAGAACGAACTCCGGCTGTTGATCTGCGGAACCGCGGACAGTCTGGTCGGGCGTTCGCGTGATTTCTGGCTGGTCCGCACGGATTCGTTGTTTACGGATTCGACGGAGGTCCACCGGCGGTTCGGCGGCGCACAGCATGAAGCTTGCCTGGACGCCGCGAGGCTATCTTCACAGTTGACGATTCTGGTCGGCACCAGCCGTTCGTTTGGCGATTCGGTGAACGGCGATATCTGGCTGGTCGCGACGAACGACAACGGCGACAGTTTGTGGTCGCGGCTCTGGCGGACACCGGGCGTCGATGTGGCCTACGGTGTGGCGGCGACTCAGGATTTTGATAGCGGATTCGTGATTGCCGGCTATACCCGCAGCACCCCCAGCTCGCCGCAGCGCGGAATTTTGGCCAAATACAATCTGCGCGGTGACAGTCTTTGGACCCTGTATGTGGACGGCGCGGCCGGTGCGGTATTGTTTGACGTGGCGCAGGACCGCGGCTATCACTATCGGGCGGTCGGCGCGCAGATTCAGGAGCAGGCGCAGCACGGCCTCTATGTGGTGACCGACGCCGATCCGCACTCACCAGGGCAGCATCCGCCGAATCGATTTTCGCTGTTGTATCCGTTGAGTTCGGACACGGTGACGAACGACACAGTGTATTTTGATTGGGAAGACGCGACGGAACCGGATGGCGAGGGGATCCGGTACGCGCTGCTCATCGATTCCGATTCGCTGTTTCAGGCGCCGGTGCAGGTGTATGGACCGTTGAATGTATCCCGCTTTACGTGGCCCGCGGACTCCGATGAGGCGGTGATCTACTGGCGCGTGGTGGCGCAGGACGATCATAATTTGACGCGGATTTGCGAACAGCGGTATCAAGCGTTTCTACGTCTGATCCCGGACTCGACGGAGCCCTTTGACCTCGCGGCGCCGGACAGTGGTTTGGCATTGCCGCAGTCCTCGGCGGAGTTCAGTTGGACGCCGGCGCGCGACCCCGACTCGAATGACGGGGTGAGTTACACCGTGCATTTTCAGACCGGGGACACGACGGTATCTTTTCCGGCGTTGGCGGACACGTTCATGATTGTGAGCTTCGCGAACAATCCGATCTTTCCGGACGTTTCGCCGGTTACGTGGTGGGTGACTGCATCGAGCCTGTATCCCCCGATGACGCTGGATTCGCGTCAACGCTGGAACTTCATCACGTGGTCCGCGGGTGCTGACGGAGGGGTGGAATTGCCGCTGGAGTTCGGCCTGGCAAAAGTCTATCCGAATCCGTTCAATACGGTCGTGAATCTGGAATTTGCGCTCGAGCATCCGGCGCAGGCGAGCCTGAATATCTTTGATTTGCAGGGCCGACTGGTGGAAACCGTCGTGCGCGGGTTCATGACGGCAGGTCAATACCGGATGCGGTGGGACGGCACGGCGCACGGCTCTGGGACATACTTCGCGCGACTGAGTGCTGACGCGCGCGTGGCAACCGTGAAACTGACATTGTTGAAATAGATATGAGCTGACGGTGTGGGCTGTCGTGTAGAGAAGACCGGCAGCGGATTCTGACACTTACCACGAAGCGAGATTGCCTGTGCGGAGACCGGCAACTATCGCCCTCACGCTGGCGTGCGGGTTGATGATCACACTGATGGGCTACGGCGAAGCGCTGCGAGCGCAGGATTTCGTGCGCACGACAATTTCATCGGATGTCCTCGAGTTGTATTCGGCCGGCACCGGTGATTTTGATGGCGACGGCGACCTTGACATTGCCGCCTGTGGATTCTCCGGAACCATCTTCTGGCTGGAGACGTTGCCGGACCGGACGCGGCAGGCGCGGCAGCTGAATATCGGCGGCGGGACGTTTCGCCATCTTGCGGTGGCGGACTTTAATCAGGACGGACGAGATGACATTGCGCTGGCCGCCTACGGCCTGAATACGACTTACATTCTGACAGCAACGGGCCTCGGCGGTGCGAATGCGTTCACGGTCCGGCAAGTCGGAGACGGTCAGCAGGGCCAATTCGACGTTTGTGTGGACGATATCAGCGGCGACGGGGTTCCCGACCTGGTGGTCGCGGCCTATTTGTCTAATGTAATCCAGATGTTCGTGTCCGTCGGGGACTCGCTCGTGCTGGTCGATGCCGTGAACATCACCGGCAGTCATCCGCTGGACGTTGCCACGGCGGACATTGACCACGACGGCGACCGCGACGTTGTCGTGGGGACGGATTGGCGGGGCGTGTACTGGGTTGAGCAGGTGAACCTTACGACCTGGGAATCGCACACATTGGGGACCTTGGGTTCGACGACGTGGGTCACCGGCGGCGATGTGAACGCGGATGGCTTCGACGACGTGATCGTCAGCGATTACGATGGCGGTCGCATCGTCTTGTGGATCGGCGGGAGCGGCGGGATGACCGAGCAGGCGCTCTCGACGTCCATCTCGTATCCGCGTGGGACGGCGCTGGCTGATTTTGACATGAATGGCACGCTGGACATCGTCGGGGTCGCGGCGGATGGCGCGGTGTACTGGTGGCGCAACAACGGTAATCTCAGCTTCAGCTATCAGACGTTGACGGCGAATTACCGCAATATGGGTATATCGATCGGCGATGTGGACCAGGACGGTGATGCGGATTTCCTCGTCTGCGAGAATCAGCAGTCGCAGATGCAATTCTACGAGAACCGGATGGGAACACCGGCGCAGGTGATGGGGACGGTGCGGGCGTTGGGCGGCGGGCAATTTCTGGATCGCATTCCGGTCAGAATCCTCGAGACGGGAGTGACGGCGTTTACGAGTCAGACGGGCGAGTATTCGTTGCTGACCGCGCCCGGTACTTACACGCTGATGACGCAGCATCCGTGCTGGACGGATACGATGGTGGGCGGTGTTGTCGCCAACGCGGACTCGGCGGCGGTCTTGAACTTCCTGCTCCGGCGGCCGCTGATCGACGTGCAAGTCAGCTCCCTGAATGTGATTGTGCATAATCGCACGACCGCAACCGCACAGATTCCGGTGCTGAACAACGGAGATGGTCCGCTGCATGTCTCTGCAACCGCGCAGGGCAATCTGGTCCCGGACCCCTGGTTGTCGGTGAGTCCGGCGGACCTGACCGTGCTGCCGGGCGAGCTGCAAGACTTCGAGGTCACGATTTCGCCCGACACGAGTGATAGCGCGATCTGGGATTACATCGGTCAGATTTTGCTGGCGTCGAACACTTGTCCCGACAGCGACATTGTGATTACGGTGACCGCATTTGTGCTGGACGCGGAGACCCGCGGCGTCGTACCGCGCGAGTTTGGCATCACGAGCATTTATCCGAATCCGTTCAATCCGACGGCCGTGGTCGAATTCATGTTACCGCGGACCGGAGCGGCAACGGTCAGACTGTATGACGTGGCCGGTCGGCTGGTGCGGGCCCTTGCTGACGACGTGCAGACTGCCGGCCTTCACCGGATCGCCGTTGATGGTTCGGATTTGACGGCCGGAGTCTATTTCGTACATTTGCGCGCGGACGGACAGAACTCCACACGCAAGGTTGTGTTATTGAAGTAACCGTCGGCGGGCCGGCAGCAGTTGCCGCCACCGGTTGGTTTTCTGGATTTCGATCTTGAGGAGAATTTCACCATGACAAAGACAGGAACATTCACGACGAAAGTTGGTCTCGCCGAAATGCTCAAGGGCGGCGTGATCATGGACGTGACCGACGCGACGCAGGCCCGGATTGCCGAAGATGCGGGCGCGACTGCCGTCATGGCGCTGGAGCGCGTGCCCGCTGATATTCGGCGCGATGGCGGTGTGGCGCGCATGTCCGATGTCTCCAAGATTCGTGAGATTCAGACCGCCGTATCGATTCCGGTGATGGCAAAGTGCCGGATCGGCCACTTTGTAGAAGCGCAGATTCTGGAGTCCATTGAGGTGGATTTCATCGACGAGAGCGAAGTGTTGACACCGGCGGACGAGAACTACCATATCGACAAGCACAAGTTCAAGGTTCCGTTTGTGTGCGGCTGCCGCGATTTGGGCGAAGCGCTGCGCAGGATCGCCGAGGGCGCGGCGATGATTCGCACCAAGGGCGAGGCCGGTACCGGAAACATCGTCGAGGCGGTGCGGCACATGCGCAGTGTGATGACGGCCTGCCGGCGCGTGACGCTGATGGGGGACGAGGAACTGGTCGCCTATGGGAAGGAAATCGGCGCTCCCTATGAGCTGTTGACTCAAGTGCGTTCGCTGGGCAAACTTCCCGTACCGAATTTTGCTGCGGGGGGGATCGCGACGCCCGCCGACGCCGCATTGATGATGCAACTTGGCGCGGAGGCGGTGTTTGTCGGCTCGGGTATCTTCAAGAGCGATGATCCGATTGCGCGGGGGCAGGCGATCGTGATTGCGACGACGCATTTCCGCGATCCGAAGAAGCTGGCGGAGGTTTCCACGGGGTTGATGAATGCCATGCCGGGGCTCGACGTGCGCACGATGCGCGCGGAGGACATGCTCGCCACGCGCGGCTGGTGATCCGACCGGGAGCGACATCGCGTGGGCTCTGAGCAGACGGTCGGCTTGTTGGCGCTGCAGGGCGACTTCGCGAAACACCGCGAGCGGTTCGAACACCTCGGAGTTCGCGTACGCGAAATCCGGACGGAAACCGAGCTTGCCGGAGTGGCGGGATTGGTTATTCCCGGCGGCGAGAGCACGACGCTGACGAGGCTCATGACGGTACCGCTGCGCTCGGCGCTCGACGAGTTTGCGAAGTCGCATGCCGTGTGGGGAACGTGCGCGGGGATGATCATGCTCTCCCGGGGTGTGGCCGACCCGCGTGTGGCGGCGTTTGAATGGATGGACTTCGAAGTTGACCGCAACGGGTTCGGCCGACAACTGCACTCCTTCGAGGCCGACTTGCGCGTTGACCCGGAGCTTGGATCCGGGACGCTGCACGGGGTGTTCATTCGCGCTCCCCGCATCCGCACGTACGGGCCGGATTGCCGGCCGCTGGTGTGGTATGAAGCGGAACCGGTGTGCATCCGACAGGGGCGCATTCTGGCCACCTCCTTTCATCCCGAACTGACCGCGGACGATCGCTTGCACCGCTATTTTCTGTCGCTGATCGCATGAACGACTGGGTGGTTTGCTGCGATTTTGACGGCACGATCAGTATTCCCGACGCGGTGGAGTATCTGCTCGCGGAATACGCCGATCCTTATTGGAAAGAACTCGACGATCGTGTCTGGCGCGGCGACCTGACCGAGCGCGCGGCGATGATGGAGCAGGTTTCGCTGATCCGGGCGTCCTGGACCACGGCCCGCGAGTCACTGTTGCGCGGAGTGATGATCAGGGACGGCTTCGCCGAGTTCGTGAACCGTTGCCGCGCGCACGATCTGCCAATCGTGATTCTGTCATCGGGCTTGCGCATTCTAATCGAGGCTTTGCTCGAAAAAGCCGGCGTGCATGATGTAGAAATTCGCGCGCACGAAGTCGAGCCGCTTGCCACGGGTTGGCGGATGCAGCCGTATCCGGGTCCGCGAATGAAAGAGTGTTGCAGTCATTGCAAGTGCGTGGACGTACTTGGCTTCAAGGGGCGCGGCAAGTCCGTCATTTACATTGGCGACGGTTATACTGATCTCTGCCCGTCGGCGCATGCCGACCTGCTGTTTGCTACCGGCACGCTCGCGCGCGAGTGCGAACGACTGGGTCGTCCCTTTCACCCGTTTGAGACTTTTCACGCCGTCGAGCAGGCGCTCGCGGCGCATCCTGCCTTTCACCTGCCTCCTTAGCGTATGAACCCCTCATTGTATCGCCGGCTGGCGCTCGTTTTGACGACGCTGCCGCTGTTGCTCTTGACGTCGTGTGACGAGCCTAACACTCCCGACATCCCCGTGCGACCCTACGCGCAAGCGGCGGTATTTGTGACGCGCGGCGTCGCGCAGGACGTCGCGGCCAAGGGGGATTATGTCGCGATTGCGGACGACCTGTACGGAACGGTCGTGCTGAATGTGGCTGATCTGAACGCGATTGACTCGGTGTTTCATTACGATAATCGGAACGGGCTGCTGGCGGGCGAGAAGACGGCCATCGTCGCCCTCGACTTGCTCCACCATTATGTAATGAGCGGCGTCGATGCCGGAGAGATCGCCAGCCATTCCGATATTCACGATTTCCTATCGGGGGAGCGCAAGAGCGGAATCAATTTCGTCGTTCCGCTGCGCGATCTCGAGTTTGACTCGGTTGACGACACCCTCAAGTTCTGGGCATCGGACCAAGCGGGCAATGACGGTTTCATTGCGACCAAACTCTGCCGCGAGAACGACCAATCGAATTGGTCATTTTCGTGCGACCTCGTGTTTGCTCCGTACCTTCCGCCGCGGCGGGAGATTCGCGGATTTGGTCGCAACGCGAGCGTCGAGTTTGCCATTGGCATCGGCGAAGAGGGAATCCACCTTCACCGCGGCAACGTGAGCGAGTCGATCTCGACCCTCGAGGTTCCCGGCATTGCCTATGATTGTGCCTGGTACGGAGACTATATCATTGTGGCCGCGCAATATGGCATCGTGGTGGTCGATGCGACGACGCGCACGGCTCCGGTCGTGGCGGCCACGCTGGTGGTCCCCAGCGCGGACCGCTTGCAGGAAATCGTCGTGCAGGGCCACTATGCCTGTGTGCTGGACGTGAACGACGGGATCTACGTGTACGACATTTCCACTCCGTCGGCGCCGGAGTTTGTGCAACTTCTGGACGTGATCGATCCGAGCGCGCTGGACGCGGACCCGGCCGGGAACCGGTTATACGTGACTGACCGCGGGCAGGGATTGGTCGTATTCACCAAATAGAAAACCTCGCGTTTCCGCGAGGCACCGGGGAAGAAGCGCGACGGAAGAGACTACGGTCGCGCTTTTTGCTCTTCAATCACGTTGCGCACCTCAGCCCAGAGGAGATCACGCCCCATGTGATTGATGGCGGAATAGGGGATGATTCGGCGCGCTCCGCGCGGCATCAACTGTTCGCCGATCCGGCGGACCGTGCGCGCAAGTTCAGCAGCGTTCAGCTTGTCGGCTTTGGTCAGAATCGCCAGAAATGGCCGCTTGTAGATGGCGAGACCGTCCACCATCTGCTCGTCGAGCGGCGTCACCCCGCGCCGGACATCGATCAGCAGTACGGACAGGATCAAGCGGGGCGCGTCCCGGAAATAAGCTTCAAGATACTCTCCCCAGTCGTCTTTCAGGCTCTGTGAGACCTTCGCGTATCCGTAGCCGGGCAGGTCCACGAAGTAGCACCAGCCGCGACCGATCAGAAAGTAGTTTAACAGGCGAGTTTTGCCGGGCGCCTTTGAGGTCATCGCGATCTGCTTGCGATTCAAGAGCGAGTTGATCAGCGACGATTTGCCGACGTTGCTGCGACCGGCAAACGCGATTTCGGGCAACGGACGTTTTGGCGCCAGCTCCACGCGCGGGCAGGAGAGCACGAATTCGGCTTCGGGAATCTTGAAGGCGGCCATGATAAGCTGAGTTAAGACGGGCACTTCTGAAGTGCCCGTTTGATTGTTGCGCAGTGAGCGACGGCGGGGCGTCGAACTTAGTTTGGTCGAGTGCTCGGGGAAGAGCGGGCGCGCGGCTGGGAGCGGCGCACGCCGCGCTTCGGTGACTGCTTGAAAATATCGTTCCACACCTCTTCGACTTGATCGACGAACTGAATCTCGAACCCTTCTTTGAGTTCCGCGTCCAGATCGGCCCAATCCACACGATTGCCGGAGGGAATGAACAGTTTGCGAATTTGCGCTCGTCGCGCGGCCATGGTTTTTTCGGGCAAGCCGCCGATCGGCAGGACCGTGCCGCGCAGGGTGATCTCCCCGGTCATGGCAATGTCGGCCGGCACCGGCTTATTGATGATGGCAGAGAGCACAGCGGTCGCGAGCGTAATTCCTGCGGACGGACCGTCCTTTGGTGTTGCGCCTTCCGGAATATGGACGTGGACATCGTTCTTAGCCAGGAAATCGACGGGCACCCCCCACGCGCCGCCGTAGGCTCGCAAGTAGGTCATGGCCGCCTGCGCGGATTCACGCATGACTTCGCCGAGTCGGCCGGTCAACTGAATGTTGCCCTTGCCTTTCATGATCGAGGCCTGAATATTCAACACGTCGCCGCCCACGGACGTCCAAGCCAGCCCGACCACGCTTCCGATGCGATGAATCTGGTCAACCAAATTCTCCTTGAACGGCGGCACCCCGAGATAGCTTTCGATGGTGAGCGGAGTCAGCCGCGCGCGCGCGCGTCCTTTCTGTGAGTTCTCGCGCGCCACTTTTCGGCAGACGCGGGCCAGCATTCGTTCGAGTTCGCGGACGCCGGATTCACGGGTATAGTGATCGATGATCCCGCTCATGGCCGCCGCGGTAACGTCGAGCTCCTTGCTCTCCAGGCCGTGATCTTGCATTTGCTTGGGCAGCAGGAAGTGCGAGGCGATCTGCTGCTTTTCGTGTCGCAAGTAACCGTGGATCTCGATGACTTCCATGCGATCTTGCAGCGGCAGTGGAATGTCGTGACGGATATTGGCGGTCGTGATGAACAGGATTTGCGACAGGTCGAAATCGACTTCGAGGTAGTGATCGGAAAACGCCGAGTTTTGCTCCGGGTCGAGGACTTCCAGCAGCGCTGCCGCCGGATCACCGCGAAAATCGGACGCCATCTTGTCGATTTCATCGAGCAGGAAGACGGGGTTCATCGATCCCGCGCGTTTCATGGATTGGATGATTCGGCCGGGCATGGACCCGATGTAAGTACGGCGGTGGCCGCGGATTTCGGCTTCGTCGCGCACGCCGCCGAGCGAGAGGCGCACGAATTTGCGGCCCATGGCCCGCGCCACGGAGCGGGCGAGCGAAGTCTTGCCGACGCCGGGCGGACCGACGAGGCAGAGGATCGGTCCCTTGATCTTGTCCACGCGTTTGAGCACGGCGAGATGCTCGAGAATCCGCTCCTTCGGCTTTTTCAGCCCGAAGTGGTCTTCATCGAGGATGGTCTCCGCGGCGCCGATGTCGAGGTTATCCTTGGTGCGAATTCCCCAGGGCAGCGCGCACAGCCAATCGAGATAGTTCTTGATGACCGACGCTTCGGGCGACATCATCGGCATGCCCTTCAGCTTCTCGATTTCTTCTTCGGCGCGGTCGCGCACCAGCTTCGGCATCTTGGCCTTGCGCATCCGCTTGCGATAGGCGATCACGTCCGCGAAGTCTTCGTCACCCTCTTCGCCGAGTTCCTTTTTGATCACCCGCATCTGTTCCTGCAGGTAGTACACCCGCTGCGAGCGGCTGATCTTCTCGCGCACCTGACCTTCGATCGACTTCTCGATTTTCAGAATTTCGATTTCATGTTCGAGCACGCGATTGATGATCGCGAACTGTTCGAGCAAATTCGCTTCGTCGAGCACCTCCTGCTTTTGCGCGACGGGCAGCGGCAGGTGCGCCATCATGAAATCGGAGACCCGCTCAGGTTCGGTAACCGACGTGAGTGAGATCAGCACTTCCTCGGGCAACTGCCGGTTCAGACTCACGTAATCGCGGAACCGGCGCTGCGCGACTTTCATGTTTGCGCGTGTTTCGACCGAATCGACGTTTTGCAACTGCAGGCGGTGAACTTTGGCGACGAGGGATTGCTGTTCGGTGGTAATGTCCGATGCGGAAGCGCGATAGAGCCCTTCGATCAACACCTTGACCAGTCCGTTGGGGAGCTTGAGGGTCTGTAGAATGTTGGCGACGACCCCCACGCGGAAGAGATCGTCGGGGGTCAGTTCTTCCTGATTCGGATCGCGCTGCGACAGCAGCAGCAGCCTGCGTTCGAGGAGCATGGCCCGTTCGACGGCGGCGAGCGTACCCGGCCGGCCGATCAGCAACGGAAAGATCATCGACGGGAAGACGACGACATCACGCAGCGGCAGAACGGGGAAGGACTCGATCTCGGGTGTCAGAAGATTATCGCTCATGGGGGCCAGTTTACGGCTATTTAGTTAGAGTTAGCTCCGGATCCGTGCCGTTGGACAGGTGACCCGCGCGTAGTTTCCCGGTGCTCGACGGGCTCCCAATATACACAATTCCGCTCAAATCCGCCAAGTCCGGGCCTCCCGGCAACAAACAGGGCCGGCGGAAGGCCGGCCCCGGAGCGGAAACTGCGTCGGGAATCAGATCTCTCGCCGCAAGCGCTTGACCGGGATGGCCAATTGCTCGCGGTATTTCTGGACGGTGCGGCGCGCGATGGGGTAGCCCTCCTTGGCCAGCATCTCGGCGATGGTCTGGTCGGAGAGCGGATCTGATTTGCCTTCCTGTTCGATGATGTCGAGCAGGCGGGCCTTAATGACTTTCGTGGAAATCTCCTCGCCGTCGGTGGTTTCCATGCGTTCGGAGAAGAAGTACTTCAGCTCGAAGACGCCCCACTCGGTCTGCACGTACTTTCCGGACGTCACGCGAGAGATCGTGGAAATGTCCATCCCGATTTCCTCGGCAATATCCTGCAGGATCATCGGTTTGAGATGTTCCTTGCCGTGGCGGAAGAAGCCCTCTTGCCGCTTGACAATGGCGCGCATGGTGCGCAGAATCGTGGTTTGCCGTTGATGAATCGCGTTAATGAACCAGCGGGCGCTCTCGAGTTTGCGGGTGACGAACTCCTTGACTTTCTTGTCGGTATTTCCCGACAGGAACATCTCCTTGTAGGCCGTGTTGATGTGGAAGCTGGGGATATTTCCGTCGTTCAGGAAGACGATGAATTCGTCGTCATCTCCGCCGGCGCGAGTCACGACCAGGTCCGGGACAACGTAGTTCTGTTTCTCATCGAAATAGCCTTCGCCCGGCTTGGGGTTGAGTTTGCGGATCTCGGCGAAGGCCTGCTTAACCTGGTCGAGCGCAACATTCATCTTTTTGGCGATCACTTCGTAGCGCTTATTGAGCAAGTCATCGTAGGCCTCGGTCAGGATTTGAATTGGCAATCGCGCTTTGTCCTGATGGTCCCACTGGCGAAGTTGAATCAACAGGCATTCCTGCGGGTGTCGCGCCCCGATTCCGGGCGGGTCGAGTTGCTGGACCAAGGCCAGCACCTTCTCCGCCAGCGGCACCGGCACATTGAGTTCGCGCGCGATTTCTTCGACCGGGTATTTCAGATAGCCGTCGTTGTTGATCGAGCCGATGATGTACTGCCCGACCTTTAATTCATCCGGGGTAAGCCGCTGTAATCGCAACTGCTCCTCAAGGTGTTCGGACAGCGTGGGCACGAAAGCCTGCGGGGTCTCCACCATGTCATCGGGCATGTGCTTTCCGGCCCGGAATAGACCTTGATCGGCGTCATCGCTGAGGAAGTTCTCCCAGTCAACGTCCGACTCCTTGGTCGCCTCCTGCGCGGATTCTATCTCGGCCGCTTTTTCGGTCGTCCCATTTTCCGAGTGGTCAGTCTCGTAGGTTGCCGCCGCGGTATCCGATTCCAGCTCGACTTGCTGCTTGTCCACAATGGCCTCGTCCTCGGCGATCTCTTCGAGAAACGGGTTTTCCACCAGCTCTTGCCGGACTCGAAGTTCGAGCTCGAGCAAGGGCAATTGGATCAGCTCGCTGCGGAGGATCTGTTGCGGTTGGAGGTACTGCTCAAGTCGCTGGTGCTGACGAAATTCTTGCCGGAGTTGGGTCATGGTTCATTACCTGGAGGCCGGACGACAGAGAGGGTTGACTACGGGTGGGTGTGATCAGGAACGTGCACAGCGAGTTGACGTGAGACCAGCCTGATCACCCACCTCTGACATGCAACCCCTATGCCAATCACTGCGCACATATGTTTCGGGTTCCCGTCATCGATTTCAAGAAATCATTAATAATTGTATTTATACGAGTTAGAGAAAACGAATTTGATCGGGAGTCCGACCTGCTCACGGATTTGCCTCGGGGACTTCGCTGGTTGATAGAGGCACTAATTGCTATGACATACCTCATGACACGGTCAGACCTGCCGCACGGCCGCTACCGACCCAGTTTGAAGGTGTCGCCGAGGTAGATTCGGCGCGCCTCTTCATCACTGGCCAGAAACTCGGCTGAGCCCTCTTTCAATAGCCGGCCGCTGTAGAGGAGATAGGAGCGGTCGGTGATGGCCAGGGTCTCGTGGACATTGTGGTCCGTGATCAGCACACCCAAGCCGCGGCCCTTCAGCCCTTTTACGATCTGCTGGATATCGTTGACGGCAATGGGGTCGATTCCGGCGAACGGCTCGTCAAGCAACATGAACTTCGGACGCGTGACCAACGACCTTGCGATTTCGACGCGGCGACGTTCGCCGCCGGAGAGCTGATACCCCTTGTTCTTCGCCACCTGCGTGAGCGTGAACTCTTCGAGCAATTGCTGCATTCGCTCCTGGCGTTCGCGGCGACGAATGGGGAGCAGCTCCAGAATGGCCATCAGGTTCTGCTCGACCGTGAGCTTGCGAAAGACTGACGGCTCTTGCGCGAGGTAGCCGATGCCCAGCCGCGCCCGCCGGTACATCGGCATGCGCGTAATGACGGTGTCGCCCAGCAGAATCTCTCCGCCGTTCGGCTGGATCATGCCGGTCATCATGTAGAACGTGGTCGTCTTGCCGGCCCCGTTCGGACCCAGCAAGCCGACAATTTCGCCGGTTGATACGTGCACGGTGACCGAGTCCACCACCGTGCGGCGGCCGTAGCGCTTCAAGAGATCGCGGCCGCGCAACACGGCGGCTTCGCGCAGCGCCTCGGGACGACTCCGCTCGATGCGAACATCGCTATCGTGTTCCGCCATCACGCCGCGGCCACCAGTCGGCGCCGCCGTTCATACAGGAAACAGCCGGCGACCAGTCCCCACACGAGGAAATGCGCGACGGTGGCGATCAACACGCCGCGCCGCTCGTACGTCCCCACGTACCGGTACTCGATTTCATGAGTTCCCGGTTGCAAGAACAGCCCGCGCACGTAGCCGTTCACGAGATAGATCCGGGCGGGTTTGCCGTTATCCAGCGCTTCCCAACCCGGTTCATAGTAGGCATCCGAGAATACCATGAAGGACGGGCCGGCGACTTCGGCGCGCAGCTTCACCCGGTGCGGAATGTACTCAGAGACCTCGGCCCGCCGCTGCACGCCGACCGCGATCGCGCCCGGCAGCGATTCATTAATAGTTGCCATGCTGTTCCATGCAAAGTCGCCGCGCGTCAGTCGTTGCAGCACCTGCTTGCGGTCGCTGATCGTTTCCACGGAGTCCACGAAATAGGCGCGTTCGAGCGCGTGGGAATTGCGATAGAGGATCCACTTTGCCTGTTGGTCCACAGCGACCTGCTCATAACCGAGTTCGGGCGGTAGTTGCCCCTCCGCGACGAAGTACTTGCAGTTCATCGCGGAGTAGCACTCGAAGTTGACCGGAACTTGCGGATCGCTGCCCTTGGTGAAGACGTAGTCTTGATAGTCCTGATAACTGCGCATCTTGGCGCCATGATAGCCGCCGAGCGACGCGACCTCCCATGCCGCCCACCGGTTGTCCTGTGCGATTCGACCGAGCGGCATCACCCGAAACACGCTCTTGTCCAACTTCAGCGCTTCGACCACCTTGTTGGGTTTCAGGCCGGCCAGTGCGTCTCCGGCCGGCTGCGGCTCGAAGAACTGATGGGAGAACCGCCAGAGGTCAATCAGCGTAATCAGAATCATCCCGATGAGGAACAGGTTCGGCTTCAGCTTGCGCGACAGGAGTGCCCAGCACGCGGCAAACGCGGCGGTCAACCAGAACAAGGAGAACAACAGGTCTTTCTTCAGCATGTCAAACCGAATCTGCCGGAGCTGCTCGAGTTGCTGCGGGTTGTATTGGCGCTCTTCACCGGCTTTTGCGAACGATCCGAACAGTCCGGAGAAGACTCCGCCGGCCACGACAAACAGCAGCAGCAGCGCCAAACAGACGACCCCGCCAATCAGGAATCGTTTCTTCCACTTTGGGTCTTCTCCGAGACCCAGTACGAACCGCAACCCGTAACCCGCCCACACGATGCCCGCCAGTACGGCCAACAGCAGGATCAGCGACGGTGTTCGGAACTTGTTGAAGAAGGGGAAGTGGTCGAAGAACAGGCCGTAGAAGGTCTCGAAGTGCTTGCCGAACGAGAGCAGCAAAGCAAACCCGGAAACCGCTAACAATCCCCAGAACAGGCGGTCCTTCTTCCCGAAAAAGGCCAGCACGGCGAACAGCAGCGGCACAACGCCGAAGTAGAAACTCGACGACGTGAACGGCATGTCGCCCCAGTAGTACGGGGATTTCAGACCGAACCACGACGGCACGACGAACGTGAGCAGCTCCTGTGGATGAAACGACCACATCGTCGCGTCCGCCATCGAATAGCCGGGCTGCGCGGTCTCGGCAAACGCCGGCGCCATGCCGCGAATCGAATAGCCGACGAACTTCAGGAGCGGGACATACCAAAGTGCCCCGACGGCGAAGCCCAGCAGCAGCGCGACGCCGATGAACGCGGCGGGCTTGAAGGCCAGCGCCAACGGACGCTCTTTCAGCTCAAAGATCAGCCAGACCAGATAGACGAGCCCTACCGCGGCAAAGCTGTAGAACAGGATCTGCGTGTGCCCCCCCACGGCGATTTGCCAGCCGAAGGCCGCCGCCAGCAAAGCCAGATCCAAGAGTCGCCGCTTGCTCATGACGTTCCACGTCAAGAGCAGAATCAGCGGCAGATAGATGAAGGTCATCATCTTTCCGCCGTGCGCAGCCGTCGCCAGCGAAATCAGATACGGATTCCAGGCCATGAGCAGTGAACTGAACAGCGAAATCAAGGCATCGAAGTTCAGACTGCGCATGAGCAGATAGGTGAACAGCCCGGCATAGAGGAACAGCGCGAGTAGCCAGCGCGCGCTGGAATGTTCATCGCCGAAGCCGCCCCAAAACAGCACTCGCGTGGTCACGACGTCCATCCAGTAGCGCGGCGAAAGATAGCGATTGGCCAGCGCGTACGGCATGCCCATGTGCTCGTAGTTCGAATAGCCGCCGGCGGCCAACGACGGAAAGCCCCCGAACACGTATGGGCACCAGAGCGGATACTCCCGCGCCTGCGCCTCCTGCACGGCGAATTCGTTCATCGAGGCGGCGGACTCGCTGTCATCTCCGCGCGAGAAGAGTTTGCCGTTGATTGCCATTTCCGGGAACATGATGAAGACCGCGAGGAAGATCGCGGCGCAGGCAATGGCGTCGCGCAGCCACGGCCGCATTGCGGAAGCAGGCGGCTCGGTCGCGGTGTGGGCAGGTTTGGTACGAGACTTCGGACTCGCCAATTGCTGATCTCCTGATAGAGCTCCGCTTCATCGCCGTTACGGAGCCGGAACCTAAGTGGTGAAATGAGGGCGCAGACTATCTGCGTGGCAGACCCGGCGCGCGGCGCGGCGGCGGCGGTGTACTCTGCGGTCGGGCGGCCGTAGTGTCGGCGGCGGCAGCGGCCATTAGTCGTTGCGGAGTGTAATTGCCTTCGGTGCCGCCCTCGACGCGGATCCGGGAGATCTTGTGCTCGTCGAAGAAGACGCGGAGCCGGTCGCCGGAGGTGATATTCAGTCCGCGCGGCTGGCTGTCTTCGCGCACGAAGTAGGTCGCGATGGCATTGCCTTCAATCAGCGCCCGCGAGATCCGCGAGCTGTCAACCCAGAGCGTCATCCGCTGGCCTTCCATCCGGTGCCGCGGCTCGCTGAATCCGCTGTCCGCGGGGCTGGTAGCGAGGGCGTTGCCGATCACCTCGACGCGATCCAGTACTTCGCCCTCGAAGTGCAATTTCAAGGTATCGCCGTTAATCACGTCCTGCGCCCGCGTTGCGACGGGTGAACCGGTGAGCACGGCGACCTTCTGCTGCGTGGAATAGACGAGGTCGGAACCGCTGGCGATCAGGCTGTCGCGTTCGATCGTGACCTTGCCGACGCATCGCGCTTGATCCAGCGCATCGTCGTAGATAACGGTATCGCCGTGGATTTCGGTCGTGACTCTCAGGGAGGAGTCTCGTTCGACCAGGACCGGGTTGCCTGCAACCCAGCCGTAATTGCGCTCGTGATCCAGGTAGCCGACCGCTCCGCTCAGCAGAATCCGCCGGTTCTCCTCGCGGAGTCTTACATCATCGTAGAGCCAGGCCTGCTTGAAGCGCTGGCGATACTTTGCCTTGCGGGCTGTCGCCGACAGCGTATCTTGCTGGTAGATGCGCACATTGCTCGTGGCCAGAACTTCCTGCGTGAAGTCGTTGTAAATGACTTCATCGGCGAGTAGCAGCCGGGTCGGATCGCGGAACTCGACGTTATTCGTGAAGATGACCAGACCCGAGTCCGGATAGTACAGCGCGTTCTGGCAGGTAACGGTCAGGCTGTCGCGAGTCATCATCACGTCGCCGCGCAACTCCTGCCAGCGCGTGCCGTTCGTTTCAAACGATTGCAATGAGTTGGCGCGCTCCAGCACGATCGGTGTGCTCTCTTGCGGCCATCCGCGCACGGCGCACACGACGAAGATCAGCGATAAGAGTCGGCGCAGCATCGACGTCACTCGTTCGCCGCGGTGTCCGGCGGCGCGCCCGCCGCGCTGTCGCGCTGAGCGCGCTGCTCCAGCTCACGGAAAGTTACGCCTGTGGGCTGCTCGATCTGCCAGTTTCGCAGGTGTTCGTCCGAGACAAAATGGCTGCCGAAGAGCGTGTCGGTCGGCGTGGAGAGCTTGACTGGAGCGTCAGAGATGATTCGTCGCGTCTTATTCTCCCAGCGCAGGAATTGCGTCTCCAGAATCTCGCCGCTATCGGACTTCGCGACCACGTGTCCCATGGCGACCATATCATGCTTGGTGTCGTCCGCGCGGGCTGAATCGGAGACGAGCGAAGTCGTGTGTTGACCGGCCTGGTTGAAGAAATCGATGTGTACTCTCTGGTCCAACAGCACGGTGGACTGCTTTTGGAATTTGCGGATTCGCCCGGCGCGCAGGATCGCGGAGGTTCGCTCGCTCTGATAGAAGCGGATCGTGGCGTTGTACAATTCCTGCTCCGGCAATTCACCCGCCGCTTTGTCGGCGTCCGGCCCGCCGATCTTAGTGCAGCCGCTGCACAGGGCAAGTGCTAACAGCGCGAGCAACGCGGGAAACGTCACCGGCCGATTCCCGATTTCAGCAGATCGTGCAGGTGGACGATGCCGACCACGTGGCCGTCGAGGGCGACGACCGGCAACACCAGGATATTGTATGCCTCCATGAGGTTCACTGCCCGGGCAACCAGGGTTTGCGGAGCGATGGTCTTGGGTCTGAGGGTAGCAACCTGCAGTGCTCGCGTAGTCTCCAGCTCCACTCCACGCTCGAAGGCCCGGCGCAGATCGCCGTCCGTGAAGATCCCGGCCAGTTCCCCCGCGGTCGAGAGGATGCAGGTGGCGCCGAGGCGCTTGCGCGTCATTTCGACGATGCACTCGCGCAGGGAGGCGTCGGCCGGACTGATCGGAATATTCTCGCCGGTGTGCATCACATCTTCGACGCGCATGCTCAGTCTTCGTCCCAGCGCGCCGCCCGGATGCAGAAACGCGAAATCCTGCGGCTTGAAATCCTTTTCAGTCATCAACGCCACCGCCAACGCGTCCCCCATCGCCAGCGTCGCCGTCGTGGAGGCTGTCGGAGCAAGGTCCAGCGGACAGCCCTCTTCGATCACGCTCAGATCGAGCACGACGTCGCATTTCTCGCCCAGCGGACTTCGCACTTCGCCGAGCAAACCGATGACGGGAACGTTCAGCAGCTTGAAATACGGCATCAGGTTCAACAAGTCGTCCGTCGATCCGCTCTTTGAGATGACAACCACCGCATCGTTCCGGGTGACCATTCCGAGGTCGCCGTGCGCGGCTTCGGAGGGATGCAGATACGACGACGGCGTTCCGGTACTGGCAAAAGTCGCGGAGATCTTTCTGCCGATGTGACCGGATTTCCCGATCCCCGTCACCACCACACGCCCCCGGGTAGCCGAGAGCAGTGCGACCGCCTTTTCAAATTCCGGGTCAATTCGTTCCGATAGCGCCCGCACTGACTCCGCCTCGATCCGAATCAGACGCGTGGCGACGGCCAGGCTCTCGGGTTTGATCCGTACCGGGACGGTGTGATCAATAATTGCCATTGAAGATGTCCTCTATGGACTGCTCCCACTTGCCCGCCGCCATCAACCACAGATCGATGAACTCCCGAATCGCGCCGTTGCCGCCGGGATGTCGAAGTACGACGTCAACGCGCGCCGCGACTTCGAAGTGTGCATCTGCCGGACAAGCGGACACCCCGACTCGCTTCATTAAGGGGAGGTCAATCAGATCGTCCCCGATAAAGGCGATTTCGTCGTCGCCGAGACCGCGCCGCTGTGCGATTTCTTCATAGACGGCAACCTTCTTCAGGTGTCCGAGGTGAATTTCATCCATCTTGAGGTCGCGGCAACGCCGGTCGGTTCCGGATGAGCGACGTCCGGAGATAACGCCAACGGCGAGGCCGTAGTTCTTGATCCAGACGATGGCGAAGCCATCCCGCGTAGAGTAGGTCTTCGCCTCGATTTCGGAGTCCGAGAGCGATAGGCGTCCGTCGGTGAGGACGCCATCCACATCTAATAGCAGAAATCGAATTCTGGATAGTCGGGCGCGCAGCTCGGGGGTCAGTAGGTCAAAAGGGGGCAAGGCGGTTGAGGTTCGCAGTTCCACCCGGGCGGAAACCATGCCCCGGGGTACAATTTTTGCTTGTATTCACTTAAGATACTGTTTTGCCTCGGGATTGTCAAGCCACTCCACCAGGTTGAGTGGTTCCCTCGGCAGCGGCCCCGAATCGAGTCGAGCCTCGCACGAGAATCTGCAAAGTTCAGGCTATTTAAGCATTTCGGTCGTTCCCGCCGTCTTGACTTTCTAACGGTTAGAACGTACTTTGGATACGGTATATTAATGACGGCAGTTTGGCCTCGTTCTACGGCAGTTTGATTGCGTCCTCGATCCCTCCTCGACACCCTTGCCATCACTACACTTCGAAACCGATAGCTCCACCGCCGAGTTCATCAATTGGCGGCCTTCTGCGCTGATGGAGTTCGCCAAGTTCGGCTACTCAGGCGCGGTTTACAATTTGGCGCGGAGCGGTATTACCCAGTTCACCAGCCTCGACAGCGTGCCGGGCGGACCGTTCCGGCCCGCACTCACGGGCCCGAACTTCGCCGGCCATGAGCGCCTCAAGGAAGTCATCGCCGAATGGTATGGGGCGCGGCCCGAAAACGTGCTGCTGGCCCAGGGGGCCAGCCAGTGCGATTTTCTCATCGCCGGGGCGGCCCTTTCCGGCGGCGGCGAGGCCATCTTTGAGACACCGACGTACGAACCTCCGCGCAACGGGGTGGAGGTTTGGAGTGAACGGGTAGTGGACCTTCCGCGCCGAATGGAGCACGGCTGCTTGCCCGACGCGGCGGAGCTCAAGTCACTCCTGACCGACCGCACGCGATTGGTCTGCCTCACCAACTTGCATAATCCGACGAATGTTTGCATGTCCGGCGATCTGGTGCGCGGACTTGTCGAAACGGCGTCAACGGTCGGAGCGACGGTGATGGTGGACGAAGTCTTTCTGCCCTGGATCACACGCGATCATCGGGAACATGGTTTTGCGTCGGGAGCGGTCTCGATCAACGGACTAGACAAATGCTGGGGTCTCGACGGGCTGCGGGTGGGTTGGGCCGTGGGACCGGCGGACCTGATCCGGCGCGCCTACCGGCTCAACAATCTGTTGGGCGTAAACCAGCCGTACATGACCGAGGATTTGGCCTGGCGCATCATGAGTTCGCCTGCTGCTATCGACTTCCTCATTCGGAACGCGGCCAAGCATGCCGAGGGCCGATCCCTATTCGACGAATTCGTTCGCCAGACACCTCGCGCGCACTGCGTGATTCCGGCCGCGGGCATTACGGCGCTGGTCATACTTCCTGCCGGCACGGATGACATTGAATTTACGCGCGGCTTGTTGACTGACGATGAGACGATCGTGTTTCCCGGATCATTGTTCAATGCTCCCGGTTCGGTGAGAGTTAGTTTTGGCGGGCCACAGCCCGAGATGCGCGAAGGGTTGGCCCGGCTCAGCCGTCGCATTCATGCACTATAAGATCTGATGGGAACTCCGATTCCTCTGCTCTTCGCACTGCTGTTCACAATCGTCGCCTCCGGCCTTTGCGGTGTCCCCGATCTGGGATCGCCCGCGCTGGATGTCATGGTGAAGTGGCGACAGCTGCCGGCCACGCTTGACGCGGCATCCTTGCTGCCGGAGCTGGATGCGCGAATCGAGGCGATCCACCCGGCGCTGCCGGTCAGCGCGCGTGAGGCTCCCGACCTGGCGCGGATCTGCGTTGTTCGTGCGCGGCAAGCCGCCGATGTTGCAGTTCTGCTCGCGATGCTGAGCCAGGATGTGCGCGTCGAATATGCGGAACGACGGCCGATCAGGTATGTTGACGGCGACGCCCGTGAACACGGGGGGCGGTCGCCGCTCGACGGCGTTCCCGACGATCCGTTCTACACTCAGCAGTGGGGTTTGCAAAAGATTGAGATGGAATCGGCGTGGAATCTAACCCGCGGCGATCCGACGGTGGCGATTGCGGTGGTGGATCTCGGAGTTGACTTCACACATCCCGAGCTTGCCGGTCAGAGTTGGAGCAATTCGGCGGAGCAGGCGGGCTGGCCGGGAGTGGACGACGATCTAAACGGCTACATCGACGATCTGTTCGGTTATGATTTCGTGGACGGCGATGGCGATCCGACTCCCAGTCCGCGCGTCCGGGATGAGTCGCACGGCACTCACGTCGCGGGCGTGATTGGCGCGCTGCGCAACAACGGGCGCGGCATCGCGGGGATTGCTCCCGATTGCAAAATCATGGGCATCCGTGCGGGTTCTAACAACTCGATTCCGTACGGATTCGAAGGCGTTTACTATGCTTGGCGCGCGGGAGCGCGGGTCATCAATTGCTCATGGGGCGGAGGCTCGGAGTCTGCTTACGAACGGGACGTGCTCAACCATGTGTTACAGCGCGGAGCCGTCGTCGTGGCGGCGGCCGGGAACAACATCAACGCGCGGACGAGTCCACATTATCCGGCCGCCTCGGAAGGCGTCTTGAGTGTTTCCGCGACGCGGCTTGATGATCGCGCCGCTGACTTCACCCAGTACGGGCCTTGGATCAAGCTCAGCGCTCCGGGTGTGGCCATTCTCTCGACGATGATCGACACCGTGGGCAACCCGGCCTATGACACCTGGCAGGGCACCAGCATGGCGGCGCCGTTTGTCAGCGCGGTCTGTGGCTTGGTCGTGTCGCGCTATCCCGGACTCACGGGCCTTCAGGTGGCGCAGCGCGTGGCGTCATCGGCCGATCCGATCGACGCGTTGAACTCGTTGGAGGCGGGTGGTCTCGGTTTAGGGCGATTGAATGCCTACCGCGCATTGGCGGATTCCGTCAGCGGAGTCCGAATCGCGTACACCGACTATCTCGAAATCGATGGCGACGGCGACGGGCATGTGGAACCGGGAGAATCCGCCGAGCTGGTTATCGGCGTGTGGGATGAGCTCGGGCCGCTGAGCGGCGTGCATGCCTTGGTCTTGACGCGCGAGGACAGCGTGGGCATCAACAACCCGCTGACGTTCTACCCCGACATGATCGCCGGACACACATTTGCGAACAGCCCGCCGGTTCGCATCACACTGCCGCCCGAATCGCGCTTCGACCGGGTCATTCCCATCAGCGTGGACTTTCTCGCGGCGGACAATCGCCTCATCGGCCGCGCCACGACCGACGTGATCCTCGATTCGACATTTGTGGTGCTGAGCTCGAACCACCTCCAGCTCGGATTTGCGGAGCACGGATCGCTGGGCTATCATGACTATACGAATCGTCGATACCTGGGGCCGGGTCTGCGACTTTCGGAACGTCCGACCGGCGCGTTGTATCACGGTTCGTTTGTCCTGGCCGCGGACGGACAGGTAATCGACAATTTCTTCGGTGATGCGGAGTTTGCCCGGTTCGATTGGACCGCGATGCCCGATAGCTTCGCGCGCGTAATCGCTTCTCCCCGCGCCGATCGGGAAGTCCGGACGACGTTCGAAGATCGCGGAGCCGCGCTGCCGCTGTTCGCGCGGGTGCAGGCCTCCGGTCTGGCTTTCGCCGGCGACGACCAAGCCGATTACCTGAGTCTCGAATACGTCGTTACCAACCGTTCCGTGAATCGCTGGGACTCTGCGTTCGTCGGACTCATGATGGATTGGGACCTGGGGCCGTCATCGCGCAATCGCGCGCAATTCGACACCCCGTCGGGCATCGCGGTGGTTTCCGCCACCGCACCGGGGCAGCCGTTGATCGGGCTGGCGGGTCTGAACACACCGCTCACGGTCTATTCCGTGCTCAATAACCGCGAGCAGTTGACCCCTGCTGCTGGTTGGGATGATAATCGCAAGTGGCAGATTTTGCAGTCCGGAATCGGTGCCTCGCCGGGCACGGAGTTCGATTTGAGTCTGGTCACGGCAGTGGGACCGTTTGAGCTGGAGCCGGGGGCGAGTCGCACAGTGGTATTTGCGGTCGCGACGGCGGGCGACATGGCCGGGTTGCAAGCTCGGGTGGACTCAGCCCGCGCACATTATGGACTGCCCCCGGCGCCGGACGTCCGGCAGCCGATCGCGGTCGAAACGCCGCGGCTGTACCCGAATCCGCTTCCCGCCTACGGCCAACTGCGCTTGCAATTGCCGCTCGGGCAAACCGCGTCCGTAGTCTTCTACAACTTGCTGGGGCAGGAGCTGTTGCGGTATTCCAACATCGTCGGCGGTCCCACTGCGATCCGGCTCGACCGTTCGCCGTTTGCTCCTGCCTCCGGCCTGGTCCTTTATCGAATCGAGACGGCATCCGTTCGCGTCGCAGGAAAGCTGCTCATTCTCCGCTGATCGCGGCATATCCCTTGCAGCGGCGAATCACGATATTTATGCAGACACTCCTCAATCCATACCATCGACGTTACCGCCTCGGGTGGTTCGTGCTCGCCGTGGCGCTGGACTGCCTGCTCGCCCTGGCACAGCCGATTCCTGAGGTCATCGGTATCGGTCTCTCGGGTTCACCGACTGCCCGCGATACGGTGGTGGAAGACTCCGACAGCCTTTACCTGATCATTTCTCACACTCCTTCCACATACTGGACGGTGAGCGAAATCGGCCTCGCCGCGGCCACGCGGAATCAGGTGCTGTTGCACGGTTACACGGGACCGGCCTGCACGGGGGCCCGCATCATGGTGCTGCCGGTGAACGTGGACCGGATTACCTATGTGTTCATGCCGGATTCGGTTCCACCTCGCTTAAGTGTGCGGGCGTCGCTCAAACCGCTGGTCGATGGTCGAGTGCTGTCCTTCCAGGCCGAATTGGCGGTGATGTCGAATGATACCGCGCACGTCGATACGTTCTCGGCTCATCGCGTTTCGTATGTCACGGTCCCGGGCGCAATCGAGACTCAGGATTCGGTGGATGAGCTGCATTCCGGATTCATCACGTTTCGGGATTCTCGCACGGTTCCCCCGGAGCTGCTGGAGCCGGTCGATCGCTCTTCGATCAGCCGCTTTTTTGACGTGGTGTACAGTCAGCCGGAGTGGGCGGACACCTTTCGGCTCTACCTCGTGATCGAGAACGTCGATCCGGACGCGCACGAGCAGCACATCCTGACGCTGGAAGATTTCAGCGATGGCGCGAACAAGCGCGTGCAACTGGATGCGTTTCATCTCGGCGATTCGCCGGACGTCCATTCGCTTTCGGGCGGCGATTCGCTGACCCCCGACGCGAGGTTCCGGTTCCTGATCGCCTATTCCGATGTCAACAACAACCCGGAAGCGGCGGACAGTGCCATCACGATTCAGGCGGACTTCCTGACCCTGCCGCCGAATCTTATCGAGCCGCGGCAGGGATCCGAGAGCGGAGACTCCACCGTGCTCGTTATCTACCAGTTGCCCGAAGCCGCGGATTCCGTGTGGCTGAGTTTCGTCATGGACACCCTGTCCGTGCGCGTTGACACGCTCGAGCACCACCTGCTGCTGAATCGCGAGAACTACTTCGCCGGTTTACATACGCTGTTGTTGGATGGCCGGTCGATCGGGACCGGCTCGGATCACATCGAGTACAATCCGAACGGCTTCGATGACCGGCTGATATCGCAAGTGGTGTACAACGTCAGCTTGAGCTACGGCGATCTCGCGGGCAATGAGAACTCCGGCGACACGGAGCAAGGCTACATCTGGCCGCAGGACGCGACGACGCTCACGCCGACGATCGAAGCCCCGATCACGGGGCAGCGGTTTAATCAAACTGTGTGGATTCAAGTGCAAATCCCCGAGGCTCCGCTGCCGGGGAGCGTCGTGCTGTCGTTTATCGCGATCGGCGGCACGGACCCGGGCTCCCCGCGGACGGTCCATCTCGGTGAACTGGCGAGCCGGGGACGCACGGGGTTCTTTCTCAACGCGGCGGACCTCCTGTCTTCGGATCTGGTCACGTCTGTGGAGGGGGCAGGAACGCCGGGCGAGAATAACCAGCTCTATGACGGCTCGCGATACACATTGCGGGTCGGCTACCAGGATCTGGGCGGAAACGCCATGGCTTATTCGTTCGTACGCGTTCCGGTTTACGACAATAGTACCTCGCCGGTGATCATCAATTCGCCAGCCGAGGGCGATACTATTTCCTACGCTGGACTGCTCGTCAACTGGGATCAAGATGAAGTGGCGTCTCCGGGCACGCTCCGCATTTCGCTTACGCAGACGGGCGGACCCGAATTTGACACGGGCTCTCCTCACACGGTGTTTCTCTCTGACGTATCGGCCGAAAACGACAAGATCGTTGTCTTAGTGCCATTGCAACTTTCGTTTGGCGTCGGGATCGATTCGGTCCAAGGCGGAGAGTCGCTGGTGCAGCGCGGTGTGTACATGCTCACCATCGAGTACCGTGACGCGCTGGCGAATCCGCCGCAGGCGATGTCGGTCACGGATCTCCGCTTGCCGAGCGGATCAAGCGTGCTGGTGCGCGGCGGCTCGTTGGGCGTGGAGCCGGTAGTCCCCGGCGAAGTGGATCGACTCGCGTTCTATCTCGGCCTTACGGCACAGGAAGGTCAGAGCGCGCTGCGCGCGGTGAGTTTTTCGGTGGGCGGTGACATGGACCCGGCTGACTTGCAGCCGGCCGGCACGCGTCTGTGGTGGAGTCAGGATTCGGTCTTCAGTCCCGGCGCTGATCAGCAGATCGCGGTGCTGGGTCCGTGGTTCGGCGGGGCCTTCGAATTCTCCGGATTTTCCGTTCCCCTGAGCGGATCGGAGACCTTTCTTTTTACCTCGATTTCGTTTGCCGCGGCGGCGAACGCCTATCATCGCGTGCGGCTCTCTGTCGCGTCGCCGCAGCAGATCGACTGCGGCGGTGATCCGGTGATTTCGACGACCTGGCCGATTGGAATGCGCGACATCGCCTTACCGGTGACATTCACGGGCTTCACCACCGAACAGGACACCGCCTTCGGCGCGCTGCGCGTGATTTGGACCGTGGCATCGGAGCTGAACAACGAAGGCTTCAATCTCTATCGTCGCCTGGACGGCGATACCACCTACATTCCGACGGCGTCGTTTACGGACTATTCGCAACTGGTCGGACGCGGAACGGCGGCGACCGCGTGGCGGTACGTGTTCACGGAGCGCGGGCTCACACCCGGTGTCCGCTATTTCTATCGGGTCGATGCCGTTTCCGTCGGCGGCGAGGTCAGTCGTTACTCCGTCGAGGCGGAAGGCGTGCCCCGGGTTCCGCCCGCCAATTTCAGCCTGTTGAACGCATTTCCGAATCCGTTCAATCGCGACGTGACGATCAAGTATGTGATCCCGCGCACGGCGGCCGTCGAACTCATTGTCTATGATCTCACCGGCCGCACCGTGCGCACTCTCGTACGGGCCTTGCAGCCGGCATCGGAGTATGCCGCGAGCTGGGATAGCCGCGACGACCACGGCATGCCGCTGCCCTCCGGGGTCTATTTCTATCGTCTGCGCGCCGGATCGATCTTCGACGAGACGCGCAAGCTGCTGTTGCTTCGTTGACCGGGAGTCCCCAGCTGTATCCGGAGTGGACGTCTCCGGTCGCTTCGCTTCTCTGATTTGCCGCGAACACCAACGGGCCCGAATCCTCCTCTTCGCATTTCATGAAGGACACTCTCCAGGCGGACGTTTTGATCGTGGGTTCGGGCATCGCCGGACTCAGTTTGGCGCTGAAGCTTTCGCAAGTCGCGGACGTGATCCTGGTCACGAAGAAGCAGAGCGCCGAGTCCGCCACGAATTGGGCGCAGGGCGGGATCGCCGCGGTCACGGCACAAGACGACGACATTCAACTGCACGTCGAGGACACCTTGCGCGCGGGCGCGGGGTTGTGTCACGAGGACGCGGTGCGCCTCGTGGTGGAAACGGCGCCCACGCGGATTCGGGAGTTGATGGAGCTGGGCGTTCGGTTCTCGCGTCATGAGGGCGAGTTGTCATTGGGGCGCGAAGGCGGGCACAGTCGGTCGCGCATCTTGCATCATCGGGACCGCACCGGGATGGAGATTGAATCGGTGTTGCTGCGTCGTGCTCGAAAATCCGGCCGGTTGCGCGTCCTTGAGCATCATCTGATGATCGATCTCCTGATCGACCCGCATCCGCGCGCCGGCGAATTGGCGCGCACGCCGCGCTGCTATGGCGCCTATGTGCTCGAGACGCGGAAGAACTTCGTAAAGACGATCACGGCCCGGGCGGTGGTGCTGGCGACCGGCGGTTCGGGCACGGTGTATGAGCACACCACCAATCCGACCATCGCGACCGGCGACGGCGTGGTGGCGGCCTGGCGGGCCGGAGCGCGGGTCGGAAATCTCGAATTCATGCAATTTCATCCGACCACGCTCTATCAACCGGGTTCGGATGACAAGCCTCGCGAGCTGATTACGGAAGCGTTGCGCGGACATGGAGCGCTCCTGAAAAACCTCGACGGCGAGCGCTTCATGCTCAAGTACGACGAACGCGGCGAGTTGGCGCCGCGTGATATCGTGGCCCGGGCGATTGACGCGGAAATGAAAAAACGCGGCGAGCGCTATGTGCTGCTCGACGCGTCTCATCTCGATGCGCCCGGATTGCGGCGCGAGTTCCCGCATATTGATACGATTTGCCGCGGTCACAATATCGACTTCACGGCCGATCCGATTCCGGTGGTGCCGGCCGCCCACTATCAGTGCGGCGGGGTCGTCACGGATCTGCGGGCGCGCACCTCAATTCCCGGCCTATTCGCGATCGGGGAAGTGGCCATGACCGGCGTCCACGGTGCGAACCGCCTCGCGTCAAATTCCCTGTTGGAAGCGGTCGTCTTTGCGGATCAGGCGGCGGCCAGTTGCGGCGAATGGCTGCGCGAGTGTCCGCCCGCGCCGGAAGCCCAATCGTGGTCGGAGGAAGGCACAGTGAACTCGGAAGAGTGGATTCTCGTGCAGCACGACCGCAACGAAATCCGCAAACTGATGTGGGATTACGTGGGTATCGTGCGCTCGACGTTGCGCCTGCAACGGGCGCGGCGCCGACTCGACCTGCTGGTTGACGAAGTGACGGACTTCTACCGCCGGACGAGGATCAGCGCCCCTTTAGTGGAATTGCGCAATTTGGCGATCATGGCCGATCTGATCGTCTCTTGCGCTCAAAGCCGCTCGGAGAGCCGCGGACTGCACTTTATGAGCGACCGGCCGAACTCCGCGGCTCAGTCTCCGCCGCAAGATACGGTGAAATCACTCTATCCCGCTCTGCTTTCGCTCGTTTCAGATCAATAAGGTCTCCGGCGATCAGCGCGAGGCCGATCAGGAGCGGAATCGATCCGACTCCAAACAGCTCATTCGCATCATTCTCGGTCGCGACGATTCCCAGCGTCATCAATCCGAGGCCGATGGAACACCAGACCAAACCGGACCTGAAGTAGCGGCGTTTCTTCGCGAACGCATCGTCCATCGGGACGGGCAGCCCCTTTTCCAGTGCGATCATGCGCTCGTCGTGCAGCATTTTCGCTCGCATGCGGCGGGTCCGGTTGTCGGCCAGCACGAACACGATGACCACGAGAAAGCTGCCGAGAATCCCGATGATCGGAATCATGATGGCCAGTTCTTCAGTACTCATAGCGACTCCTTGAGTTGTCGTGGGGCGGCATGGAGCATATAACTCTTGATCCTGCATTGGTTTACGTTAACACAGGTTGAGCATGCGATTGCCCGCCACCCAACCTGTAGAGTACGAATGGGCGAGTAATGTTGCGGTATGCGGTTGAACGAGCCTTCATTGTACATGCTGAAACATTCCTGCAGGCGAACGGTCTAATCTTACGAGACGATTAGCGGAGAACCCAGGCCACGCAATGCGGAGTGACGAAGCGGAGCTACTGCAGCGCCTCCGCACGGGCAGTGACCAGGCCTTTGCCGAGTTGGTGAACCAGTACAAAGGGCTGGTTCTGAATCTTGCTGCCCGGATGACGGGTCGGCAGGACGCAGCGGACGACTTGGCCCAGGAGGTCTTCTTGCGAGTCTGGCGAGGACTTGGTTCCTTCCGGGGCGAGTGCAAGCTCTCAACATGGATTTATAGGATTACGCTGAACTTATGCATCGCTGAGAGCAAATCGGCGCGGGCTCGGTCGCAGTTCATCCAAGTGGATGATCCGGGTCATGAAGCGAGTTTGATGATCCCTTCCGGGGACAATCCGTTCGCCGAGGAGGTGATCCTGAAAGAACGCCTTGGCCCGCTGATTGCGCGGATGCCTGAACAATACCGGACCGCGATCTCGCTTTATTACTTGAAGGAATTTTCGTATCTTGAGATCGCCGAGGTGATGGACGTGCCGATTGGGACCGTAAAGAGCTATCTTTTCAGAGGCAAAGCTTGGCTGCGCGACCGGCTGCTGGGGCGGCAGATCCGCGAGGTGGATGAACTATGACGACTGAGCAAGCTTACGATAAACTGGCTGAGTACGTTGACGGCGGCCTGACGGTTGCCGAGCGACGTGAAGTCGAAGGATTTGCCGCCATCGACGAGGATTTCGCCGAGGCGATTATTCTCTGTCGGACGGTGAATCGTGCGCTGGAGACTCAGCAGGAGCTCACCCCACGAGTTGATTTCACGCTGAATGTGTTAAAGAAGTGTGGAATCGTGGAGGACCTTGTAGAAACTCCTCGTCGCCGGATGTTGAATTTGCTCGAGATGTGGGCGCCTGGTCTGGCTCTTGCGGCAGCATTGGTTCTGGGTGCCAACGCGCTCTGGGAGACGGTTGTCTCGGTGTGTTCCACGCTCGGCGGAGTGATTGGCGGCGTGACCGGCTGGACGGTATTTTCGAACCATCCGATGGCCGTTCTCGGCCTCGTCGCTCCGGTGATGGTGGTGGTAGTGGTGGCAACGATGGTTTCAGATCGCTGGCGATATTCCCGGTAGGGTGCTCGCTCGGGGCGGGATCTCGGTGAATCGGTTCAGGGTTACCTGTGGGGGTGATCCGATTCCGGCGCATCGTGCGCGATCCGGTTCCGAAAGGGCATAAGCCGGACGCGGCTACTGGAACTGGGTTGCAGGAGGCTGGACTCCGTTGGGAGGCAGCCGAATGCGCGGTCGGTTCGGTGACCAGGTGTACAGCATTGGCCGCGCCCTCTTGGGTGTGGCTTTTTCTTTTTGCAGACTTGGCCTCTCGTCAGGTACGCAAACAATGCAGGTCTTGCAGATTTTGCAGTTGACGGAAATTTGTCAGCTCATGTTTTTCATGGGATTAGGTGCCCTTGAAATGCGATCGTGGAGGATTCTGAACAATGTCAGGGTCGTGGCCGTACTGTGGAGTGTGCAAATCGAGGCGGGTTTTGGACTTGATAAAGTTGAGTTACGGTAGTACCTTCTCGTCCACTAATAATACAGTAAACCACGTTCCCGTGGGGGGTACCGTACCTTGTGCGGGGAGGAAAACTCAAAAGGAGTGAGCATGCTGAGCAGATTTCATCGTCGGCGGAGTGATAAGGGATTCACCCTTATCGAAATCCTCATCGTGGTCGTGATCGTAGCGATTCTCGCTGCGATTTCGGTTCCGATCTACGTTGAGTACGTGAGAAGCGCGCGCGCATCGGATGCCAAGACGACCATCAATGCGGTCTGGCAGGCTGCCCAGGTCTTCTATCAGGACAAAGGCGACTGGCCGTCCACGATCGAGGAGTTGCAGCAGGAGAAGTACCTTGAAATTGCGCAGTCCACGGCTTTGCAGTGGACGTTTGCGTTGGTCGGGGCCCCGCCGGTGACGATCACGGCGACGTCCACCGAGCAGATGCGCGGTGGGTCGGGACATCAGGTGATTTACAATGTCCAGGACGGCACGTGGCTCGGCTACGGTCTGCCGGAAGAGAACCAGTAGGTTTTGGCCGGAGAAGATGATGTGGTCGCCGGGGCGTTCGTGCGCTTCCCGCCCCGGTGACCGCCCTCTTGCTGGAAGCGAAATCGACAGCGGGAGATGATCGGGGGTCGGACGTCAGACAGGAATCGGGAAGAATAGCGGGTCGCACTGTGGACCCGGGAACGGATAGCGCGGTTGTCGTCGGCGGTCCGCCGGCGGCAGGACAGCAGAAAGAAGGCATCGTGGCCGAAGTTGCAACAGCAAGACGCTTAGACATATACGACCTGCTTCGCTTCGCGGTAGATCAGGGTGCGTCGGACTTGCACCTCTCCGGCGGGTCGATTCCGATGATCCGTGTTCACGGTCGCATGCGCAAGTTGAATCTGCCGCGGTTGGACAATGAGACGATGCTCTCGATTGTTCGCACGGTCCTGACGCGCGATCAGCTCGAGCGGTTCGAGGAGATGAAGGAAATCGACTTCTCGGCGAAGTTGGAGAGTATCGCTCGGTTTCGTGTCAACGTTTTTCAGCAGATCAATGGTTTGGGTGCCGTGTTTCGGACGATTCCGACCGATATCCGCACCTTTGAGGAGTTGGGGCTGCCCGAGGTCATGCGCGACCTCGCCGATCGCGACCGGGGCTTGGTCTTGCTGACGGGTCCGACGGGTTCGGGCAAGACGACGACGCTGGCGACGATGATCGACTGGATCAACGAGTACAAAGAGCTTCACATCATTACGATTGAAGACCCGGTCGAGTTCTTCCACGATTCCAAGAACTGCATGATCAACCAGCGCGAACTCGGGGCGAACACGCACTCGTTCGCCAACGCGTTGCGTGCGGCGTTGCGTGAAGACCCCGATGTCATTCTGGTCGGAGAAATGCGCGATCTGGAGACCATTTCGCTGGCGTTGACGGCGGCGGAAACGGGTCACTTGGTGTTTGCGACCTTGCATACGTCGAGCGCGGCGAAGACGATCGACCGCGTGATTGACATTTTCCCGGCGGCCCAGAAGACACAGGTTCGCTCGATGCTGGCGGAGTCGCTGGAGGCCGTCGTGGCCCAGAAGCTGCTGCCCAAGAAGGGCGGTGAGGGTCGAGTCGTGGCGGCGGAAATCATGGTGGCGACGACGGCGGTTCGCAACCTGATTCGTGAGGACAAGATTTATCAGATTCCGTCGGTCATCCAGGCCGGCGGCAAGTCCGGTATGCAGAGTCTGGATCAGGATTTGACCCGGTTGATGCATAAGGGGCTGATTACCCGCGAGACGGCGGCGCATGTGGCGGAGAATCCGAAGCTGTTCGAAGTCAATCTTCAAGAGTAATCTGCAGGTACTTTGGCGTCCCGCACCGCGGGGCGGCAAGGCGCAAACAGACAGTCCTTCGACTCGTCCGTGTCGACCGGGCGAATCACCAACAGTGGGGAGGAAATCGATGAAGATGAAGCTGAAATGGCAGCGCGGAGAGGCCGACATCGTCAGCGTCGCGGTGGGGTTGGTCATCTTGTCCATCATCGTGGCGGGCACGTCGTCCGCGATGATCTACGGTCGCGACGTGCTCATTCGCCAGGAGAATGAGAAGGCCGTCGCGTACCTGTTGCGCGGATTCGTGGATGAGTGGCAGTCGCGGATCCAGATGGAAGAAGATGAGCGCAGCGCGACCAACATGGGCCGCACGGTCAACGAGCGGACTTCGGTCCTGACGACGGCGGTCGCCGGCGGAAACACACCGCCGTTGGTGGTGGACTTGATTCGGGAGCCGGTTCGGGCTGTGGACGTTCTCGAGACAGGCCAGGACATTGACTGGTACACGTTGAAATGCCACGCCCGCTGGAGCGAGCACGACATGCCGGGTGGCGAGGACGACCGGTTCCAGGCGCGCGAGCTGACATTCGTTACATACATTGTGATCCGGTCATGAAGGGGGCCAACATGACAACAACACAAACACAAGACTCAGGGATGCCGGCGGTGCGCAGCCGGCGGCGGCGGGATGCCGGGTTCACGTTCGTCTCCACGGCGATTACGACGATCATGGCCGGCGTGGTATTGCTGGGTGGCTGGGTGGCGTATCGCAGTTTTACGATGCAGATCAAGGTCGCCAATGCGGACCGCCAGATGGATCAATATGCGCAGTCAACGTTTCTGGAGCTGACCAACCTTATGGGGTGGGGCTGGGATGCGGTTCAGATTCAGGGCGGCTCGCGTAATCCGATTTGGAAGGTGCGTTTCTACGATCGCGGCTCGCCCGGCACTGACTTCGCGAGGAATTGGCGTTACGGCGGTCGTCTGCAAGACAGCTTGATGACGATCACCTATCGTGCCAGTCGAGGCATTCTGCTGGGCGGTCGTGAGCCGCTATGGTATGGATCGGGGCGAAGCGAGCAGTTCGTATTCACGGGGCAGCGACCCCGCCACGACGAAATTGCGACCATGGGGCGTTATGATCGGATTACGGTTGAAGGCTTCACCATGGATTACGTGCGGCCCAGTCACGATCTGAACCTGCGCAAGCTTGGCTCCGTGGACATCTCCATGACTTTGCAGTACCGGTATCGCCCGCCGGGGCGGGGGGACGGCTTGTTCGGGCTGTTCGAGCAGGAGTACGTTCGGGAACGGACATACCAGACAAGCGTTTTCATGCGCAACTGGGACACGAGCGTGAATCCGCAGGCCGACGAGGTCCTTGGCCGTAATCCTTAGAGCATCATTCGGCGGTGCCGCGGCGAGCCTCAACTGCCGCGGCACCGACCCTGTTCTTTCATAGAAACTGGCGTTGGGATATCAGCGGGCCGAGGGATCTCCGGCAGCCCGGCGACGTCCGAAACAGCAGAGTGGGACCGCTTCGCAGACCAGCGACCGCAGACATCGTTTGTCTTCTTAACATGTGAGAGGACGACCGAGGACTTCGGAGTCGTCGCCGACTGTACCGGAGCCTGTCACTCTAAGTTGCTTGTTTTGGGCCGATGGGAAAGGGTGGGGATTTTTCAAACCCAAAGAGGGATTCTATGGATCACGAACAGCGTGCATATCGCCTCCGCATTCAGCAGGGCGGCTACGTGATGATGGCAGTGGTGGTGCTGGGTATGGTCCTGCTCGGAACGGGACTGGCGTTCATGCGCTGGTCCACGGACGAGTCGAACCAGTCCACGCACGCGGCCGCAGCCATGCAGGCCTACTATCTGGCGCAGATGGGGGTCATTGAGAAGGGCTTTACGTGGCTGCGTACGCAGCAGGCCGCGTTGCTGCCGAACTCGGATGTCGTCCTGCAGGGGCAGCAGGTCGAAGGTTTCGGCCGTTATGAGAATGTGGTCGTGCACCCGTTGACCACCACGACCGATCCGGGTGATTTCTGGTCGCAGGACAAGGCATTTCGGATCTCGTCGATCGGCGTGGCGACCGTGCCGTTCTTTCAGAACGGGGAGGCGGAGCCGAAGGATGTCCGCCGGCGCGCCGTGCTGTTCGTGAAGATCCGCAATTTTGCGGACTACATGTACTTGACCGATGAAGAGGTGACGAGCTTCGGCGACCGCATCAAGTTCTGGCATGGCGACACGCTGAATGGACGTGTGCACTCGAACAGCATGATAGCGATCATGCAGGATCCACAGTTCTTTGATATCGTATCGACGACGGAAGACGATTTTTGGCGCGGTACCGGCTACAATCCGTACTTCGCGATTCCGCCGTTTTTCAATGCACCCGGAGTCCTGATCCCCGATCAGGCCGAACGGCTTCGTCAATGCGCGGCAAACAATGGCTACTTCTACGGTACCGGGTTTGAGCAGACCATCCGCGCCGTGTTTATGGGTTCGTCCATTCGCATGTACCAGTGGCCGACCGGCACGCCGTTTGACTCCACGAACCGCTGGCTGGTGCCGATCCCGGGAAGCACGGACATCGGAATCTTCTGTGATTGCCCATTGGAGGTGTATGGCACGCTCGACGGGAGGGTGACGATTGGCACCTCGTTCACGATGCGTCTGCTGGATGACATCAAGTACGTCGGGACGACGAATCAGGGCATCATCCCGAACGGCTGTGACGATTACTTGGGGCTGGTCAGCGAACAGGACATCAAGATCGCCAACACCCCCGCGAACGGTCGCGAGAATTCCGCCGGCTTGGGCAATGCCCAGACGAATCCCGCACTGACGGACATCGTGATCACGGCGGCGATCGTGGCTTTGGGCGAGAGTTTCACGTTTGAGAACCAGAACGACGTCGATAGCGGCTATGTCTGCACCTGCGCACCGGACGACCGCGGCCAGATCTTTGTTTACGGCTCGGTCACGCAAATGCGCCGTGGCTATGTCCACCGCTCCACGCGTCAGAGTACCGGCTATCTGAAGCAGTATCGCTACGATCGCCGGTTGCTTTCCAAGCGGCCGCCGTGCTTTTTCGATGCGGTTGACAATTCCGGTCACGCGTTGTTTGACATCGTGCAGTGGGGTCAGGGTGTGGACGATCAGGTGGACATCAATCAGCGCAACTACACCCGGTTCAACTGACCGGGGCAGCGGCTTCAGGTGGTGCGAGTGCGGCGAGTCGGGCGGGGCTCGAAGCCAAGTGTAACGAACAGACGGCGGAGGCCATGCTTCAGGAGTGGCATGGCGGATTCCGGTCTTAGATGATTTCCGGATTCTATCCTTGTTCATTCCTGTGTCCGATCTTCACGTTATCTTCCCGGAACCGAGCGTCGCGCGGCGCGCGTTGTCGCGCCGCGCGACCCCCCTGCTTCATCCTCTCTCAATACAGTCTCACCTCTTGGAGCGATCCTGCCGCGTCCGGCTGTTGACGTTCGCGATTCGGCGGAATACGATCCTGAATTTCCCGGTGTGTAAGGAGCACGTGTGTTTGGTTTGAACTCGAACCTGCGAGTGGGCCTCGATATCGGCTCGCACGCGATCAAATTGGTGCTGACCGAGAAGGGCAGTCACGGCCGTTCCAAGCTGGTGAAGGCGCTTACCCGGAATATTTACACGGGTCAGGAGAAGTATGACCCGGATGGTCCCAAGAAGACCGCGGTCGTTCCGCTGATTCTGGAGATGTTCCAGGAGGCCGGCGTTCGTCCGAAGCGCGTGCATCATCTGGGCAGCTCGATTGGCGGTCTCAATCAGGCGGCCAAGGAGATCAAGACGCTGCAAATGCCGGAAGAGGAGATGGCCTCGGGCATTCTTCAGGAGGCCCGCAAGCATCTTCCGCTGGATGGCAGTGAGACCGTGGTGGACTACCAGATCATCGGCGAGGATACGAAAGACGCGGACAAGGTGCGCGTGTTGATCGCCGCGACCACCAAGCGCGTATTCGATGCTCATCTGGACATCCTGCATGAGCTGGAGCTCAAGCCCGGCGTCGTGGACCTCGAACCGCTCGCCTCGCTCAATTCCTATCTCTCGACCAGTGAGTTGCCCGACGACGGCGTGGTGGTGTTTCTCAATATTGGCGCCCGGCGCACGAACCTCGTGATCATCGGCCGCAAGGATCCGTTTTTCAGCCGCGATCTGCCGGTCGGCGGCTGGGCCTTCAGCGACGAGATTATGAAGAAGTTGAACGTGAAGTTTACGGAGGCCGAGGAGATCAAGCGCACGCAGGGCATCGGGGCCAAGGGCGTAAAAGTCGTGGGCGGCGAGAGCGCGGGCGACGGCCTGTCGCTGGCGGATAAGCCGGCGATCGACAAGCTCAGTGATGAAGTGAACCGGTCGCTCCGCTATTACGTGAAGGAGACCGGCCAGAGCTTTTTCACCCGGATGGAGCTGGTCGGCGGCGTCGCCGAGAGTCTCGAGCTCTGCGATTATCTGGCGGAGAAGTTCAGCATCGAAGTTCGGCCGTTCGATCCCTTTGCCCACGTTGAAGGATCGAGCGAGGTTCGCAGTCGATATCAATTTGCCGCGGCGGTGGGGCTGGCGGCTCGCGCGCAAGCGATTTGAAGCCGTAACCCGCGAGATCCATGGTCAAACAGTTTACTATTAACCTGAACAAGGGTGAGGGTGAGGTCATCCTCAAGCAGCGCAAGCAGGAACGGCGTTCCTATCTGGTGTTGGGCTTGCTCACCCTGGTGTTCGTTGTGCTCGGCGGGATGACCTGGGCGCAGACGGCGGCGATGCGCGACGTCGTGCAGTCGCGGCAGCAGAAGTTGGAGCGCATTCGATTCGAACTTGACAGCTTGAAGCGTGAGGGCACCAAGGTTTCCAAAGACGATGTGTCCTCACTCGCCAAGCTGGAGAATGATCGCTTCCTCTGGGCTCGGCGGCTGGAGAAGCTGGCCGAGATCTTGCCGGCGGGCATGGCCGTTACCGGCTTGGACTACCAAAACAAGGTGTTCAGGATTCAGGCGGTCGCGCAGGTTGACTCCAACATCAAGGAGTTCGAAGTCATATCGAAGTTCATCGAGCTGCTCAAGGGGACGCCCGAGTTTCGCCACGGCCTCCACGAAATTCGCTTCGATCAATCACTGCGCAAGGTCGTCGAAGATCAGGATGCCTTGATCTTCTCGATTGAGTGCCTGACCGCGGATCCCGACGCCAAGAAGAAGGCGGCGGTCAATCGCGACACCAAGACCGGAATCAACTTCTAACCGCGCCCCCCATGAGAAAAGTACTGATTGGGCTGATATTGCTGGCGGTGGCGGGTCTGGGGTTCTATTACTACCAGAAGCTGACCTACGCGCCGCTGCCGGCCAAGGTTCGCGAGCTGGATCGTCAGATTCAGCAGGAAAATGAGAAGCTGATCGCCGCGCAGATCATCGCCAACGAGTTGAAGCAGGTGACGCGGCTGATCGAGGGCAATTTGGCGCAGTCGGCGCGGGATTCGCTGGCGGAGGACGCGTCGCTGCCGTTCATGAATCAAGTCACGGACATTCTGCGTCAGTACGACATCAATCTGGTGACGATTGAGCCGGGCCGCCGCAAGAATTTCGCGGATTATATCCAGACGCCGTATTCGCTGGAAGTCATGACGAGCTACAAGTCGCTGGTGAATTTCCTCAACGATATCGAGCGCTCGAACCGGCTGGTCACGGTGGACAATCTGGATTTGACCAGCACGGTGAAGAAGGTCCAGGCGCTGGCCAAGAACGGCGAGTTGGAGAAGCGCCCGATGAAGATCACGATGTCGACGTTGACGTTGATCAAACACAAGTAACGAGGACCGATTCCAGATATGGGACAGCGCGTAAACGTACTTTGGGGCATCATCCTCACGCTCTTGTGCGCGGCGATGATCTGGATCGGCTACAGCAACTACCGGATGTCGAAGCAGGTGGAATCGCTGAAGCAGCAGAAGATCACGCTGGGCACCGACGCTCAGTTGAAGGAGACGGTCAGCACTCTGGAGCGGAATCTCAACGAGCGCATGGCGTATCAGACGCAGGTCGAGAACAATCCGTTTGACCTGACGAAGGCGATTCAATCGCGGAAGTTTCTGGCCAGTTTGGGGATGACGGAGACGCTGGAGCAGCAGGGCCGGATGCGGCTGTCGTGCACGGTGATGGGCGAGACTCCGTCGGCGATCATCAAGTTCATGGGCCGCAGCCACGTGGTTCATGAGGGCGATGATTTTAACGGCTTCCACATCTCCAAGATCACATCGCGGCAGGCGATTCTCGTTCGCGGCGGAGCGTCGTTGGTGCTCGTGAATGAATCGGCGCCTGAGAGCGAACTTTCCGAAGGTCAGACCACGACCTCGGTGTCGGCGCCGCAGAATTATTAGGTGAACGGACTCGCTTCGCCGCGGGCGAAGCAGTGGTGATGCGCGGGCGGCGCAGTGCCGCGGGCGGGGGAAACGCCGCGGACTGTGATCCCCAGTTTCGAGAAAATCAATTCATCAACGTCGGAGAGGTAACAGCCCGTTGAGATTCTGCAAGCTTTTCCCCAAGCACCTCACGAGGTCGACCGTTTCGGCCGCGAGCGTGACCTCGGTGCTCTCCTTCATGGTTGCTTTGTTCGTGTTGTCAGCGGTGCTGCGGCCGGAGCTTGCGCGGGCCGCGGCGGATGAAGGGTTGAACCGGCTCGTGACCATCGACGCCGACGATGCCTTCTTACCTTCGGTCCTGTCCATCCTGGCGGACAAGAGCGGCTTCAATATTGTCACCGGCCCGGGCGTCAACAAGGAAGAGAAGATTTCCGTCCATCTGCGGGACGTTCCGATCGAGCAAGCCATGAACCTTGTGGTTCGCGCGGCCGGGTTGTCCTACGAGATTGTCGGACAGTCATTCCTCGTAGCGCCGTCCAAGCAGCTCAAGGAACAAGTCGGTCTGACGTCGTATGTGGTTGACCTGAAGTACACCTCCGCGCCGGACATCGCAAGAATGCTCGCGAATTTCACGGCGGATATTTCGGTCGATACAACCGGAAATAAGCTGCTCGTCATCACCAGTCCGAAAGTCATATCGGATATTCAGAAGGTGGTGGAACAGGTGGACCGTCCCGCGCTGCAGATCGTGCTGGAGTGTCGGATGGTCGAGGTCGCGGTGGATGACGAAGAGATGCTCGGTATCGATTGGAATCGGCTGTCCAACATCTCGACGGTGATTTCGGAAAGCCCGGTTGATGCCTTCGGTAACATGGTGGACCAGGACGGCAATCCTGCCCTGACCGGTCTCGAACCGTCCACGAAAGGCAAAGTGCCGTCGTTCCTGCCGTACTTCCCGCTGGAATCCCGTCGCCTGGGTTACTGGACGAAGCAGACGACGGCCTTTGAAGTGGGGCTGGACCTGCTGCAGAAACGCGGTCGCGCCGAAGTTCTCGCCAATTCTGCAATCGCGACCTTGAACAACAAGGAAGCCAGTCTGCAGGTCGTGGACGAGATTCCGTACATCGCCCGCAGCGGCGGTGTCGGTGGTCAGGTGCAGATTGAGCGGGTCGTGGTCGGTGTCCTGCTGAAAGTACGCCCGAAGATCAATTCGGACGGTTACATCACGACCGACATCACGCCGGAACTGTCGTCGATCTTTCAGTTTGTAGAGTCTCAGGACACGCAGGTGCCGTGGATTAAGCGTCGTACCTCAAAGACGACCTTGCGAATCAAAGACGGCGAGACGGTGATTATCGCGGGTCTGCTCGGTGCGGAGTCCTCGAAGAACAAGCATCGGGTTCCGTTCCTGGGCGACATCCCGTTCATCGGCGGGTTGTTCCGTCACACGGCGGAGACCACGCGCAAGACGGATTTGATCATTCAGGTCACCCCGCACATTCTGGGCACGGGATACGAGCTTCAGCTCCCGCCGCGCGTGAAGGAAGTACAGGACAAGTTCATACCCGCCGATGGCGCCGAGGGGCAGCAGCCTGAAGAGAAGTAGTATTCTTCGTGCACCTTTGAGTGCCACCGGCGCGCGGACGGGCCTGATCGTCGTCGCGCTGGTGTGCCTGACTTGTACGTTGCTGGGGCAAATACCCTCGGGCGGTTCTTCGATGAGTCCGGGTGGCTCACCTAACGATCTACAGTCGCTCTTGTCGAGGTCAGCCGGCCTGCCTGCGAAGTCCGGTGAGGTGTTCTTTGAAGGCGCGGTCAATCCCGACGAGTATGTGGTCGGTCCCGGCGATCAGTTCATGCTGTATTTCTGGAAGCCGACTTACAGCGAAGTTTCGGCCACCGTCAACGCCGAGGGCGAACTGGCCGTGCCGCTGGTTGGGATGGTTCGGGTTGCCGATCGCACGTTGAACCGCGCGAAAGCGGAGATTGATGAAGCGGTCGCCCGATCCATGCGGATTGCCGCGGTGTCCTCGTCGCTGGTTACTCCCCGCCGGTTTCGCGTACATGTGACGGGCGCAGTCAACTTTCCGGGAACCTACGTCGTGCGGGCGACGGACCGGATCGCCGATGCGATTGACGCAGCGGGCGGGTTCGCCCGAACGGTCTCCTTCTCGAAGGACGGGATCGACTCGGCCAATATTGGCTCCCTGCGCCAGATTGCCGTGGTGAATCGTGACGGTTCCCTCTCGGGCACGGCCGATCTTGCCCTCTTCTTCCGGTCCGGAGTCACGTCTGCCAATCCGTTGCTGCGTGACGGTCAGTCGATCAACGTTCCGGAGAAGACCGACGGCGGTCCGTCAATCACCGTCACGGGTAGCGTTCGCAGCGGCGGGTCTTTTGAGTGGAAACAGAGCGACGATCTGGGCACCGCCATTAAACTTGCGGGCGGCCTTAGTGAAACCGCGGATGGCCGATCTATACAGGTGATTGGACGGTCCGGTGGACCGAAGTCGCTGGATATCGTCACGACACCGGGCCTGTTGACGACAAAGCTTGCTCCCGGCGATCACGTACTGGTGGTGGGAGCGCCGGATACCAGTCGGATCGGTTCCGTACTAATTTCCGGCGAAGTCGCGCATCCCGGCGGTTATGCCGTGACGAGCGGCGAGACCACTCTGCGGGACATCTTGGCTTCGGCGGGTGGGTTGCTGCCCACGGCGGCGGCGCAGTCCGCGCGGTTGATTCGCGATCCGAAGCAGGACCCGCTGCTGCCCGAGCGGGACCGCATTCTTGCCGAGTTGTTTCGGTCTTCGCAGGTAATCAGTCTTGAAAACGATCCCGGTCTGGCGGCTGAGTTTGCGCGTTGGGACTATTCGACCGTCGTGCTCGACCTCAGTCATGCGGAATCGCTGAATAATGAAGCCGGCGATATCGTGCTGCACAGCGGCGACCGGCTCGAGATTCCGCGGACTCCGCTCGGTGTACGAGTGGTCGGAGCGGTCAACGAAGCCGGCGAAGTCGCCTGGCAAGCGGACGAGGACATCCGCTATTACATCGACGCGG
>JACRMR010000011.1 GCA_016214895.1 candidate division KSB1 bacterium | reverse complement strand
CCGGCGGGGAGTGTACGTACTGCCGAACCTCATCACCTCGGGGTCGCTGTTCGCCGGGTTCTACTCCATCGCCTCCACCTACACGGGGAACTTCGAGAAGGCGGCGATGGCGATCGTCGCGGGGGTGATCCTCGACGGGCTCGACGGCCGCGTGGCGCGGATGACGCGCACGACCACCAAGTTCGGCGTCGAGTACGACTCGCTCGCCGACCTCGTCTCCTTCGGCGTGGCCCCGGCGTTCCTCGTCTACGGGTGGGCGCTCTCCGCGTTCGGCCGGTGGGGATGGCTGGCGGCGTTCCTCTACCTGATCTGCGGGGCGCTTCGGCTGGCGCGGTTCAACGTCCAGATCAACTCGGTGGAGAAGTGGAAGTTCAACGGTCTCCCGATCCCGGCGGCGGCGACGTTCGTCGCGTCGATGATCCTCCTCTTCTACTACCTCGGGGGGTCGGGGGGCTTCAAGCACTTCGCGGTATTGCTTACGATCTACGTGCTGGCATTCCTGATGGTGAGCACGGTCCAGTTCAACTCCTTCAAGGACCTGGAGCCGTTCCGCAGGCGCCCGTTCAACACCCTGGTGGTGTTCGTCTTCCTGGCGCTGCTGCTGGCGGCGGAGCCGCAGGTGATGATCTTCATCTTCATCTCCGCGTACATCGTCTCCGGGCCGATCGGGGAGGTGGTGGCGATGGTCCGGAAGCGCGGAAAGAAGGAAGAAAGCGAGAAGCCGATCCATGGGGATGACGCTCACAGAGAAAATCCTCGCTGAACACGCGGGGAAGGAATTCGTCGCGCCGGGGGAGCTGATCCTGGCGAAGGTCGACCTGGCGCTGGGGAACGACGTGACCAGCCCGATCGCCATCCAGGCGTTCCGGTCGACGGGCGCGAAAGCGGTGTTCGACCGGGAGCGGGTCGTGCTGGTGCCCGACCACTTCGCCCCGAACAAGGACATCAAGAGCGCCGAGCAGGTCAAGATGATGCGCGAATTCTCGAAGGAGTTCGGGCTCGCGCACTGGTTCGAGGTCGGCCGGATGGGGATTGAGCACGTGCTGCTCCCCGACGAGGGGCTCGTGGTTCCCGGGGACCTGGTGATCGGCGCGGACAGCCACACGTGCACCTACGGCGCGCTGTGCGCCTTCTCCACCGGCGTCGGGAGCACCGACCTGGCCGCCGCGATGGTGTCCGGAGAGGTGTGGCTCAAGGTCCCCGAGACGCTGCGGATCGTCCTCTCCGGCAAGCCCAGGAAGTGGGTCGAGGGGAAGGACGTGATTCTCCACCTGATCGGCGAGATCGGCGTCGACGGCGCGCTCTACCGGTCGATGGAGTACGCGGGGGACGGGCTTGCGCACCTGCCGATGGCGTGGCGCTTCACGATCACCAACATGGCGATCGAGGCGGGGGCGAAAAACGGCATCTTCCCGTTCGACGGGATCACGAAGGCGTACTCCGACGCGCGGCCGAGGAGCAAATACGAGGTCGTGACCGCCGACCGGGACGCAAGGTACGCGGAGGAGCTATCCGTCGACATGTCCGCGCTCGAGCCGGTCGTGGCGTTCCCGCACCTGCCGGAGAACACGCGCCCCCTGTCGAAGGTGGGGAACGTGCCGGTGGACCAGGTCGTGGTGGGGTCGTGCACGAACGGCCGGATCGAGGACCTGCGCCGGGCCGCCGAGGTGATCCGGGGGCGCAAGGTGCACGACGGAGTGCGGATGCTGATCTTCCCCGCCACCCAGGAGATCTACCTGCAGGCGATGCGGGAAGGATTGATGGAGACGTTCGTCACGGCGGGGGCGGCCTTTTCCACCCCCACGTGCGGACCGTGCCTGGGCGGGCACATGGGGATCCTCGCCAAGGGGGAGCGCGCGATCGCGACGACCAACCGCAACTTCGTGGGGCGCATGGGACACCCCGAGAGCGAGGTGTACCTCGCCAACCCCGCGGTGGCCGCGGCGTCCGCGGTGCTGGGGCGGATCGGCGGGCCGGAGGAGCTCCCATGATCCTTTCGGGAAAGGCGTGGAAGTACGGGGACGACGTCGACACGGATGTCATCATCCCCGCGCGGTACCTGAACAGCTCCGACCCGGCGGAGCTGGCGCGGCACTGCATGGAGGACATCGACGCGTCGTACGCCGGAAAGGTGTCCCCGGGCGACTTCATCGTGGCGGGGAAGAATTTCGGGTGCGGCTCCTCGCGCGAGCACGCCCCCATCTCCATCAAGGCGTCGGGCGCCTCGGCGGTCGTCGCCCGGTCGTTCGCGCGGATCTTCTACCGGAACGCCTTCAACATGGGGCTGCCGATCTTCGAGGCGCCGGAGGCGGTCGACGCGATCGAGACGGGGGACCGGATCTCCGTGGACATGGAGAAGGGGATCCTGCGGAACGAGACGAAGGGGAAGGAGTTCCGGTTCTCCCCGATCCCCCCCTTCATGCAGGAGCTGGTCGCCGCCGGGGGCCTGCTGAACTACATCAAGACCCGGAAGAAGGGGAGCTGATGGCCGCGAAGAAGATCTGCGTGTTCCCGGGCGACGGGATCGGCCCGGAGGTCGTGCGGGAGGGGCTTGCCGTCCTGCGGACCCTCGAGGAGATCGCCGGGAGGAAGATGTTCGAGACGCAGGAGGAGCTGCTGGGCGGCTCCTCGTACGACGTGCACGGGGTCCCGATGGCCCCGAACGCCCTGGCGCTGGCGAAGGCGTCCGACGCGGTGCTGCTGGGAGCGGTGGGCGGCCCGAAATGGGACGTCCTCCCGTTCGCCGTCCGTCCCGAGCGGGCGCTCCTGGGCTTAAGGAAGGAGCTGGGGCTGTTCGCCAACCTGCGTCCCGCGGTGGTCTTCGCGCCCCTCCTCGACGCCTCCCCGCTGCGGCGGGAGCTGGTCGAGGGGATCGACCTCATGGTGGTGCGCGAATTGACCGGCGGGATCTACTTCGGCGAGCCGCGGGGCGTGTCCATGGTCAACGGGGTGGAGACCGGGATCAACACGGAAGTGTACACGCGCCCGGAGATCGAGCGGGTGGCCCGGGTCGCCTTCGAACTGGCGCGCAAGCGCACCCGGAAGGTCATGTCGGTGGACAAGTCGAACGTCCTGGAGGCGACCGAGCTGTGGCGCAAGGTCGTCTCCGAGGTGGGGGCGAAGGAGTACCCGGACGTCGCGCTCTCCCACATGCTCGTGGACAACTGCGCGATGCAGCTCATCCGCAACCCGCGCCAGTTCGACGTCATCGTGACCACGAACCTGTTCGGCGACATCCTGACCGACGAGGCGTCCATGATCACCGGCTCGATCGGGATGCTCCCCTCCGCGTCGCTCGGCGGCAAGGTGGGGCTGTTCGAGCCGATCCACGGCAGCGCGCCCGACATCGCGGGGAAGGGGGTCGCCAACCCGCTGGCGACGATACTTTCCGTCGGGATGATGCTAAAATATTCGTTTGACATGCCCGGGGAGGCCGCCTGGATCGAGGGCGCGGTCACACGGGTTCTCGCCGACGGATTCCGGACCGGGGACATCTTCCGCGAAGGCGAGGGGAATAAGGTCGGCACGACCGAGATGGGCGAGCGGGTCCGGGACGCCGTCCGGAAATTGTCCAAAGGGGTGACGCGATGAGCGGCAAGCGGTTCAACGTGGCCGTCGCCGGCGCGACCGGGGCGGTGGGTGAGGTGTTCCTGCAGATCCTCGCGGAGCGGAAGTTCCCGATCAAGAACCTCCGGCTCCTCGCATCCGAGCGGTCGGTGGGGAAGAAGCTCAAGTTCGCCGGACAGGAGTTCCCCGTGGAGCTTCTCTCCAAGGACGCCTTCCAGGGGATCGACATCGCCCTGTTCTCGGCTGGCGCGTCGCGGAGCAAGGAGTTCGCCCCGGCGGCGTGGGCGGCCGGCGCCGTGGTGGTCGACAACTCCTCCGCGTTCCGGATGGAGCCGGACATCCCGCTGGTGGTGCCGGAGATCAACCCGGAAGCGATCGGGATGTACACGAAGCGCGGGATCATCGCCAACCCGAACTGCACGACGATCATCTCGATCATGCCGCTCAAGCCGCTGCACGACTTCGGCACGCTGACGCGGGTCGTGGCGTCCTCATACCAGGCCACCTCGGGGGCCGGCGCCAAGGCGATGGCGGAGCTGATCGCGCAGACGAAGGCGTTTGCGAAGGGCGAGTCGCTGGAGGTGGCGGCGTTCAAGCACCAGATCGCCTTCAACGTCATCCCGCACATCGACGCCTTCCTGGAGAACGGCTACACCAAGGAAGAGATGAAGATGACCAACGAGGGGCGCAAGATCATGGGGATCCCCGACCTGCGCGTCACCTGCACCACGGTGCGCGTGCCGGTCCTGACCGCCCACTCGATCTCGATCAACGCGCAGTTCGCGAGGAAGATCACGCGGGAGAAGGCGCGGGAGCTGATCGCGAAGTTCCCCGGGTGCCAGGTGATGGACGACCCGGGAAACAACGTCTACCCGATGCCGCTGTTCTGCGCGGGGAAGGACGACTGCTACGTCGGCCGCATCCGCGAGGACGACAGCGCCGAGAACAGCCTCAACCTGTGGGTGTGCGGCGACCAGCTCCGCAAGGGCGCGGCGCTGAACGCGGTGCAGATCGCCGAGGTGCTCGCCCAGAAGTACCTGCAGCCCGCCCGCGTATAAACCGCGGGTGGTCCGCAACGACGCAACGGCCGCCGGGAGCGGGGGGGTCCCCCCGCTCCCGGTTCTCATTTGAAGGGGCAAGGGTGGAAGATCCCGGACAAAGCGGAACGGCGCGGCGCGTAAAGCTGACGGTCTCCTACGACGGGACGGCGTACGCCGGGTGGCAGATCCAGCCCAACGGGACGACGGTCCAGGCGGCGATGGAGGGTGCGCTCGCGAAGATCCTCCAGGAGCCGGTCCGGCTGCGGGCGGCCGGACGCACCGACGCCGGCGTCCATGCCCGGGAGCAGGTCGTCGACTTCGCCGACTCCGGCGTGCGGGACCTCGAGACGATCGTTCGCGGCGGAAACGCCCTTCTCCCTCCCGACATCCGCATCCAGACCGCTTCCGTCGTGCCGGAGACGTTCGACGCGAGGCGCCACGCGACGGAGAAGGCGTACCGGTATTTCCTTCATCTATCCCCGGTCGATTCGCCGTTCTTCTCCCGATACGCATGGCGCATCGAGAAGCCCCTCGATCTGGCCGCGATGCGGGAGGGGCTGTCGCACCTGGTCGGCGAACACGATTTCACGTCGTTCCGCGGACAGGGGTGCACCGCGATATCGCCGGTCCGAACGATCTTCCGGGCGGATGTGAAGCGGCACGACGTCCCGGGGCTTGTCTCCATCGACGTGTCCGGAGCGGGATTCCTGCGACACATGGTGCGCAACATCGTCGGAACGGTGGTGGACGCTGGAAAAGGGAAGCATCCGCCGGGGCGCGTCGGGGAGATCCTCGAGGCCCGGGACCGGTCGGCCGCCGGGCTGAACGCCCCCTCCCACGGCCTCTTCCTCTGGCGGGTGGCGTACTGAAGCGCCCGGGAGGGGAGGCTACTTCGGGGGGAGCGACATCGTGAACTCCATCGCCCGGTCGATCCACTTCCGGAGGTCCCGGGACGACGCGAACCCCGCGGGCTCGACGTAGACCATCCCCTTCATCGGCCTTCCCGTGAAATCCATCCGCCCGGCGTGAGGGCGGGACAGCGCGGTATCGTACCCCTTCGGTCCCACCCGGAGCATGAGGCGGTCGCCGATCACGCCGCAGCACATGTTGCCGCGGACCATGAACGCGATCCCGCCGAACATCCTCTTCTCGACGACGTCCGGCGCCCCCGCCAGCGCCCCGCGTATCCTCTCCGCCACCGTCTCGTCAAACGCCATCCTTTCCTCCTCCGTCGCCGTCCCGGCGAAGCGTCTACGATGATATAGATGGCGCGGCGCTCCCTGGGTTTCCTCAGCCTACGCGTCGTCCGGGCTGCGGACGGCGAGCCCGGGCCGGTTCAGCACGTGAGTGTAGATCATCGTGGTCTGCACGTCGCTGTGCCCGAGCAACTCCTGCACGGTGCGGATGTCCGAGCCCGACTCGAGCAGGTGGGTGGCGAAACAGTGCCGCAGCGTGTGGCATCCGACCGGCTTGGAGATGTCCGCCTTGCGCGCCGCGTAGCGGACCGCGCGCTGGAGAGCCGTTTCATGCAGGTGGTGCCGCCGCGCCTTCCCGGTGGCCGGATCCACGAACAGCCGCGAAGCGGGGAAAACGTACTGCCAGGGCCACTCGCGGGGCGCTCCCGGGTATTTCCGTTCCAGCGCCTTCCAGAACGTCGCTCCGGCGTAACCGACTTCCATGTCGCGGGCGTGGATCTTCCGGACCTCGGCGAGATGGCGGGAGAGCCGTTCGATCCAACGATTGGGCAGGACCGTCACGCGGTCCTTCTGTCCCTTCCCGTCGCGCACGAAGATCTGGCGGCGATCGAGATCGATGTCCTTCACCCGAAGGCGCAATACCTCCATGAGCCGCAGGCCGCCGCCGTACAGCAGCGCTGCCGGGAGGCGATACGCCTCCTCGATGGAATCCAGGAGCCGACGGACCTCATCCCGGCCCAAAACGACCGGCAATCTCGCGGGACGTCTCGACCGCCGGAACTCCCCGAGATCTCCGAACGGGGAACCGAGAACGTGCTTGAAGTAGAATACGAGCGCGTTGAGCGCCACTCCCTGCGTGGACGCCGACATCCCTTCCGAGACCACCAGGCGTTCGAGAAAGGCACGGACGGAATCGGCGTCGCGGTCCATCCCCCCATCGCGGCAGAAGCCGAGGTACCGCTCCGTCCAGAACACGTACGACTCTTCGGTGCGGGTGGAGTAGCGGCGGCACCGGATGGCGTACCGCAACCGCTCGGCCGCCGTGTCTTCCTTGGGGGGCGGGATATCGGGGGGCGGCGGAGTTCGACCTCCTCGCGGGTCGCGAGGTGGAGCGGCCCGCCGCCCAGGCGGGCGGCGAACCGTCTCGCCCAGACGAGATACCACTTGAAGCGTGACTCGGGGCGACCCCGAAGGGCAAGCGCCCTGCGAAACGGTTCGGCCCAGGACTCCGGGGGACCGCCCGGGTGATCTTCGCGGCAGTTGTCTCCCATGGAACCACCCCCTTCCGTTTCCAGGGGGTCCCAGCAATTCCCATGCTACACAGCACGGGCTCCGCCACCTCTCATCCCGCACCGTCTAATAAACTAACTTTACGGCCCGGTCTCCACCCAACCCCCACCCCACACCTTCTAATCAACTGTTAGGCGTATCATTTCTGATTGAAAGGAGAAACGAATGACGGATGCTTATGCAAGCAACGGTGGGTCGGCTGGAATTGCATCATTTTTACCATTAATAATACTCGGAATCATATACGGCATTGTTCTAAAATTTATAGCAAAGAGATTAGGGAAAAATGAGTGGTTATGGTTTCTTATTGGATTAATTCCGTTAGTTAATGGGATCGCAGGGCTCTGGCTAATGTATACTGCTTATAACTACATAATGGATAAACTGGAATTTCTTGAAAAATCGATTAATCGCACCGGCAATAATTAATATAATGATTCTAAACGTTATAATATTTAATAATTTGAGGGACCAATTACAATAAACCTAACAACAAATTTAAAGCGCAATTATTAATATATAAAAATATGAACGCCTAACAACAGGCTGGAGCTGACGGCTGCCCTGCGGGAGATCGTGAGGCCCCGCAGCTCAGCCTGAGCGTTAGGCGACTTTGGATCTCTTGGGAGGACCGACGACCACCTTGACGCGAACGCCGGCACGGGTGAGCATGTCGACCAAAGTGTCGATGCTGAAGAGATGAATCTTGCCCTTGTAGAGATCGCTGATGCGAGGTTGAGTCACACCGAGTAATTTCGCTGCTTCCGTTTGTTTGAGACCCCTTGCTTCAATGGCCTTGCGGAGGTGGATCATCAAAGCGGAACGGACCTTCAGGTATTCGGCTTCTTCCGAGGGGAATCCCAGATCCCGGAAGATGTTTCCGCTGGAGCGCGTAATTTTCTCTTTCATAGGGAACCTTCCTTCACTGCTCTTTTTGTCGACTTCGTTCTCTGATTACCTGCTTCAGTCGATACCGCGCCAGTTCGATCGCCGCGTCCGGTGTCTTCCGGGTTTTCTTCTGAAATGCATGCAGTACGTAGATCCCTTCGGAAAACTTCGCAAGGTAGAACACTCTGTGTTCAAGCCTAGTGTGGATTCTAATTTCGTAGATTCCAGGACCCACAGTCCCTATTGGCTTCCAATCTGGTGGCTCCAAGCCTTGCTGAACAAGATGGAGGCAGTGTCCAGCCATGCGGCGTGCGTCTTCCGGGAAGGCACGAAGATCCTCGAGAGAGGAACCGACCCAGAAGATCGTTTTTTCATCCACGAGGGGAGTATACAAAAACTTGTATATTGTGTCAACGTCGCCTAACAACAGGCTGAAGCTGACGGCTCCTTCGGTTCACGCTTTTTGCTTTACCGCGGTTGGGGAAATGTGTGGCCGCGGGGCGAAAAAGCGCGCCCCTCGGCCCGCAGCTCAGCCTGAGCGTTAGGTTGATCTGGTTGGGAGAATCTATTGAAGTTAGAAATTAATTTCAGAAAAAAGGATTATAAATTCCTAATAATATTTATTTCAATAGCAATTGTTCCATTGTTTGCCTATATATATTCTTCGATCACGGCGTTTTTATTAAGTATATTATTTGGTGTTGTTTCGGTGGGTATTCCTATTAATATAATGGGTCCATTCGTATTAATTATAGGATTTATTTTTGCAATAATTACATATTACAAAATATACAGGCATTTAATTAATAACTACGAAGACGATAAATTATAAAAATTGGAGACAACCTAACAACAGGCTGGAGCTGACGGCTGCCCTGCGGGAGATCGTGAGGCCCCGCAGCTCAGCCTGAGCGTTAGGTGGTCCAAGATATTAATTTTGGGGAATTTATTTATGAACACTAAAGAATTTAGAAAATTACAAGGATGGATTGATTATGAAAGGCATCGTTTACACGATTTAAATAAGGAACAAGAAATACTATATTTTGAAAAAAGATTGAAAATGATACTATTAATTCCAGCAAACGAAATGTATAAAAGCATAATGAGAAAAAGAAAGAATAGTTCCGCTGTGCTTTGCTTTGGGACATGTATTTGTTGCGCGATTGAGGCTCTCGGAAAATTCCATACAGGCGTTTTGGAAAGAAACAATGGGTGGAAAAATTTTGAAAGTTGGATAAAGTCATACATGGATAAGGGTTATTTTCAGAAACATAATAATGATACATATGCCAGAATATTGTGGGATGATTTCCGGAATGGGTTAGCCCATGGTTTTACAATTAAAAACGGTGGATTTGAGGAAGATGTAAAGTATTTTAAGTTAAAATCAATTAATGGAATAATGCAATTAGAGATTGATCCGAAGCATTTTTATGAGGATTTTCGAAGTGGCGTTGATAAATATATTGATTTATTAAAAAAGGCTTCTATTTCTGATTCTATGTATTTGCGTTTTAATCATGCTTTCCGCGGTGTATTTATTTTGGGCTTATGAGAATGGAATTGGTATGCCTAAGTTAATAGGAATATACCATTTGAACCGAGATAGATTATGAATGTTATCGCTATCGCAGTAGTAATATTATTATGCGTTATTGGCTTAATAAGTTCACTATTGGATAGACTCAAAAACCCACCACCAGATCCGGAAGTTGAAAAAATTAAGAGGGGAGAGCGAAAAGAAGAGGAAAGACGCCAATTCGAGGAAAAGCGCCACAGTCAACGCATGGTAGATACGGCAGAAACAGAACGACTTTGGGTTGAAAATAAAGATTTAGTGCTAAAATTTTTCGAAATATCGTATCGAAAAGTGTCCATCCGTGATGATTATGGGGATGAATCATGGAGTGTATTACATAAGCAAATTGTTGAATGTCTTCAAAAAATAGGTGAACGGGAAGGTGTTAAGGTCGGAATTATAAAAGACTGGTTTAAGGATGATAAATCGTGGAGATTAGAATATTCATCTGGAAAAGAGAAGCAATTTCGTGAACTAGCCCGGCGTCTTGATTCTTCCTTCCGCATCTACCACGAAAAACAGAAAAATAATTTAGTGCCCATGTCTGAAATAGAAGGATATTCCGGTCAAGAATTTGAGGCGTATATTGCGAAGCTTCTCCCTTTAATTGGTTTTCATGAAATTTGTGGGACACCAGTTACTGGTGATCAAGGAGCAGATCTTCTCGCACGTAAGGACGATCGCTTGTTTGTATTCCAGGTTAAAAGGCAAAAGTCACCAGTAGGTAATAAGGCAGTACAAGAAGTTGTGGCAGCACTTCAATTCTACGGTGGGGACGAAGGTTGGGTGATAACAAACTCAACCTTCACTCCTGCCGCAAGTGCGTTGGCGGAAAAAAGTGGTGTTCGTCTTGTCGATGGTGTTTATCTAGGGACTTTAATTCAACAGGTATTAGTCGGGAGTCCAAATGTTTGATTCATGTGGCCACCTAACAACAGGCTGGAGCTGACGGCTGCCCTGCGGGAGATCGTGAGGCCCCGCAGCTCAGCCTGAGCGTTGGGCGGACTAAGTTGTTATTGGAAATCCTCTTGACGTGATGCACATACGTGCATACGATGGTGCATGTGGACTACGAATGGGATCCTAAAAAAGCGGCATTGAACCTCAAGAAACACGAGGTGAGTTTTGCAGACGCGGTCACGGTGTTCGCCGATGACCGCGCTTTGACATTAACGATTCACAACCTGATGAGGAAAGGCATATTACATTGGGCATTGATGCCCAGGCTCAAGTTCTTGTTGTGGTTTACACCTGGCGTGGAGAGCGGATTCGAATTATTTCCGCACGTCGAGCAACCCCCAATGAAAGAAGGCAATACGAGAGGTGACCTATGAAAAAGGAATATGATTTTTCGAGTGCGAAGAGAGGGGCATTGGACCCCCTACCGAAGGGGAAAACCCGGATT
>JACRMR010000010.1 GCA_016214895.1 candidate division KSB1 bacterium | reverse complement strand
GACCAGCGGATTCCATCAGGGGCAGCGGCTAGATGCCGCAAACAAAGCCCGGATATATGGCTGCAATCTTTATCTATTTCTGTCAAAACCGAGTGAAAGCTATTGCAGTTCCGGGGGCGTCCATATATGGCTAGTAGTTCTATCAGTAACGTGTCGCGGGATGTGAGGGAACGATCATGGCGCAGACGATTCATCATTCGAGGTGGCCTGCGCCATGATCGTTATGAGTATTTGATAAGGATTTGCCATGTACGATTTGTTTTACAGCTCCAAAGAAACTCCCGCCTCCATCAAGAACCAGGGGAATATCCTGTTGGGCGAAGGAAAGTTTCCAGAAGCCGAACGCATGTATCGCAAAGCCATTGCGCTCGATCCCGGCTTCATGCCCGCCCACTACAACCTCGGCAATACGCTGAGAATTCAGGGTCGCTTCGAGGAGGCGCTGGCCTCCTACGAGGCCGCGCTCGGGCTTGCGCCGGATGACTATGAAATATACATGAACAAGGGTGTCACGCTGATTGATCTGGGGCGTGCGGAGGATGCGTTGCAGGCTTTCGGTCGCGCCAGCAAACTGATGCCGGCTGCCGCAGAACCGCTGGTGAACATGGGGCTCGCCTATGAGCGGCTGTGGCAGATGGAGCAATCGCCGGCATCAGGCTATCAATCCGGAGAAACCGATCCGGCCAAACCCGGCGGATCGGGTTCGGCGCCCCACGCACAAAGCAGGCTCGATGCGGCAATCGAACTCTATAATAAAGCGCTTGCCATCAAACCGGATATCGCCGTGGCACACAATAATCTGGGGTACGCGCTACTGTCGCAAGGCAAGCCGGATGCGGCGGTGGAGAGCTTCCGTCGCGCTCTTGCGCTCAACCCGGATATTACCGATGCGCACTACAACCTGGGGAATGCCTTCAGGGGTCTCGGGCGGTTCGAAGAGGCGGAAGCCAGCTACCGCAAGGCTCTGAGCATCAACCCCGACCACGCGAAAGCGCTCGGCAGCCTCGGCGACCTGCTCTCGGAGCGCGGGCAGCCGCAATGAGGCCGCAGGCCGGGTTCAGAAATGGCCAGTCAGGCTGCCAGCATCACATGGTATGGCAGGTCGTGCAGAGCGCGCTGCCGGTATTTTTGAAGCGGAGATATTTCGGGGGGTGGAGGAGTACGGGCGGCCCATCGCCATGCTCCATGTGACAGGTGGCGCATTCGATCACCATCATGGCGGCAATCGAATCGAATAATTGCACCTCGTCCATATCGGGTATGCCATTATGGTTTCTGTCGAAAAACGTGACATCAACATCCTGCCCGTCCGGCACCGTGAAGCCCTGCGCGCCGGCGGGAAAGGGAATGCCGATACGGTGATGGATTTCTGGGTTGTCGTACATCGCGCTGAAATCCGCCGCCCCCGGAGCCCCGCCGGGAGCGTGGCAGGAACGGCAGTCCACGGCTTGCGCGTTGCTGTGAGGGGAAGCAACAAAGAGCATGGGCGCCAGGAGCGCAACTGAAAATCTCCTTAATAATTCAATCATGGTTGCCACCTCCCCAAACCGCCCGTCAACTCATACCCAGTCTTTGGGCACCAGGAATTTTTCATACAATTCCGCTTCTGCCGTTCCCTGCTCCGGTTGCCAATTGTAGCGCCATTTTACCAGCGGCGGCATGGACAGCAGGATGGATTCGGTGCGACCGCCGCTTTGCAGCCCGAAAATCGTCCCGCGATCTATCACCAGGTTGAATTCGACATAGCGCCCGCGCCGGTAGAGCTGGAAATCGCGCTCCCGCTCGCCGTAGGGCGTATCCTTGCGGCGTTCGAGAACCGGCGCATAAGCGGGCAGAAAATGGTTGGCCACACTTTGCTGGATGGCGAAACAGGTATCGAAGTCCGGTTCGCTCAAGTCGTCGAAGAAAATGCCCCCGGAGCCGCGCGGCTCGTTGCGGTGCTTGAGAAAAAAATATTCGTCGCACCATTTCTTGAACTTCGGGTGGAAGTGCGCGCCGAACGGCGCCAGCGAGTTTTTGCAGGTCTGGTGGAAATGCACCGCGTCTTCGTTAAAGCCGTAATAAGGCGTCAGGTCCATGCCGCCGCCGAACCAGAACGCGGTTTTCCCGCCGGGCTTATTCGCCATGAACATGCGCACGTTCATGTGCGTGGCAGGCGCGTAGGGATTACGCGGATGCAGCACCAGCGACACGCCCATCGCTTCCCACCTGCTTCCGGCCAGTTCCGGGCGGTGCGCGGTGGCGGAGGGCGGCAGCCTGTCGCCCATCACATGCGAGAACGCCACGCCGCCGCGCTCCAGCACGTTGCCGCCCTCTAGGATGCAGCAGCATCCGCCTCCGCCTTCCGGGCGATCCCAACTGTCGCGGATGAACTTCATCCCGTCAATTTGTTCCATCCGGGCGACGATCGTGTCCTGTAACCCGATCAAGAATTTTCTGACTGCGGTGCTATCCATGGATTCTCCGGTTGCAGATCACGCGCGAACGACTTTACCGCCCATCCACGCGCGTATCGTGGAAGGTTTCCTGCGTTTGCCTGTCCGCCCGCGCAGCACCCGCACCCGCTCGCCGAAAAGCCTGCTGCATTGTGCATACGTCCGTGCCGGCCGCTGACCGCTGCGGTTGGCGCTGGTGGAAACCAGGGCCGTGCCGAGCGCATCGCACAAGGCGGCGGCCCCGGCGTGCGCGGTAATGCGCACCGCCAGGGTTTCGTGCGCGCCGCGCAACCAGCGCGGGCAGCTTGGCCTGGCGGGCACGAGGTAGGTGATGCCGCGCGCGCCATCACGCCGCAGCATGTCCTGCTGGTCTGCCGCGAGGGGGAACAGGTAAGGCGCAAGCTGCGCGAACTTGCCGGCGATGAGAATCAGCCCCTTGCCCTGCGGGCGGCCTTTGAGCTTCAGCAACCGCAGCACCGCGCGGCGGTTGCGCGGGTCGCAGCCCAGGCCGTAGCAGGATTCGGTGGGATAAGCGATCAGCCCGCCGCGCCTCACGTGCGCGGCAATACCGCCAGATAGCCCGGCGCCGCAGCCCAATTAAGAATTTGCCCGTGGCGGCAACATGCGCAACAGGGTGTTATCTTTCTGCACCCGGTGGTGCCAGATTGCCGCCGCAACGTGCGCGACGATCAGGACAATCATGATGTTGCCCAATGTTTCATGCACTTCCTTGAGCACTTTGGAAAAATCCTTATCCACCCCAACAAATCCCGGCAGTTGCATACCGAGCAGCGCGACGGCTTTGTCGTCCGCCTGCTGCATGACGATACCGAGGATGGGAAGCGCGATCATGGCGAGGTACAGCGCCAGATGCGCGAGCTTGGCCACGATATGCTGCCAGAGCGGCGGCGCAGGGACAATCGGCGGCACCTTGCCGGTAAATATCACGGCCAGGCGCACCCAGATCAGCAGCAGCACGGTTACACCGATCTGAAAATGCACTGTCATCATGGCGGCGCGCGGGCCGCTCCCTTTGGGGAAGAATTCGTGCAACTCCACAACGACAAGGCTCAGAATAATCAGCGCGGCCATGCCCCAGTGCAGCAGGCGGGCGATGGTGCCGTAGTGCGTGGATGAATTGTGCAACATGTTTTTTCTTTCCTCAACGTTATGGTTCAGGGTTTAAGTCTGACTCAGCCCAAGCCCGGAGAGCCTGAGCCAGATAGGGATATAACCCGCGTGAATTGCCCCATTACCATGCAAGGGCGAAGGAAGGCGTTTTGAAAATGCTGTATGTAGTTCCTGTCAATGCGTGACGCGCGTTTCGCCACCGCTCCCCAATACGCGCACCCGGTCGCCTGGCTGAAACTGCTCCTTGCCACCCTGCACCACGGAAATCAAACGCCCGTTTTCCAGCCTTACCGTTATTTCCATTCCTTCCTCGCGGGTAAAACCTTCTTCGGCTGCCGCGCCCACCACGCCGCCCGCCACCGCGCCCAGAACGGCGCCGATCGAACTGCCCTTGCCCTGCCCGGTAGAGCTGCCGGCAATGCCGCCGACAATAGCGCCCGCCCCGGTGCCGATCCCGCTCTTGGTGCCTTCAATCTTGATCGGGCGAGAGCCTTCCACCACGCCCATCTGGACATTCTGTACCCGCCGCGCTTCGTCGCGCGTGTAGGTATCGCCGGATTTGCTGCTGGCGCAACCAGCGACGGCAACAACCAGGCCCAACATGAGTATTATCTTGGACTGTTTCATGGTGATGCCTCCTCGAATCAATTCAAACCACATCAAATCCGGCATCTTCGACCGCAGCCTTGAGCTGGCCGGGTCCAGCCTGGGCCGGACTGTAGACTATCCTGGCGCGCTTTTGTTCCAGAGAGACTTCCACGCTGGTTACGCCGGGGACTTTTTGCAGCACGCCCGTCACGTTTTTCACGCAACCGTTGCAGGTCATGCCGTGAATGTCGAGTTGCAGGGTTTCCGTTTGGGCCATTTGTCATTCTCCGTTACGCTTGCCATTATAAGGCTGCCGACGCTTGAGCAACAGGTCGTTGCGCATCAGGGTGGTGTCGGCCGCCCCGATGGCGATGCCGCTTTTCGCGGGCAGATGTGGAGGAGGGCCTTTCGGCTTCCTTCCATCATCGGCAGTGCATGTTGTTTTGCGAGTTATTGCCTATTGAACCCGGATAATCCCGCTTACCCCGATTCGCCTTTCGGCGATATTCCTGTTAACAGCGATTCCCGCACACAACTTCCCGATGCTCTTCGCGCCATTCACTGCCACCTCGTGTGACATTTGACAGCCACAAGCCAATTCCATCTCAACGGAATCCTGCTCAACGGAATCCTGCCCCCACAAGAGCAGCCTCTACCCAAGCGAAACCGATACGCTCCTGCTCAAGCCGCAAGGCGGGTGCAATGCGGTTGAAGCGCAAATCATCATATAGCGCCGATTCCTCTGGCCGCAGGCGTTCCAGTTCACGTGCTGTCGGACTATCCTCTCCTCCCCAGAATGCCTGGTGTTCCAGCAAGGTCGCGCGATCCATCAGCAAGGAATGCACCGCCGGAAGCTTGCTTCTCAATTGATCCAGTATTGCAAAGCCGTGGGTGTCGATGTCGCCCCAATAAAAAATCTCCCTGCTTTGCAGCCATTCGGCTTGGGCAAGATGGTCGAAGCCATAGCCTGATCCAAACAACACCAAGCTGTCTGGTACTTCGGGAAAGGCGAGGAAATTGATCTCGTTCTCTGCAATGAACACCCTCTTCACCGCCAGTGCGAGCCGGGCGAATTCATCGCTTATCACGGTGATGTCGGACAGCCCTTGTATGCACAACTTCTGATCCAGGAAGCGGAAGCGTATCTGCACCGGTTTGGGCTTGAAACCATAGCGCAACGCGAAACCGTTTGCGCCGGCAAATTGAGTGTCAATTGCCTCTGGTGGAAGTACGATATCCAGCATTTCGCCGAGCAGGCTCCTGTGGCTCTCGATGAACTTGGTATCAACACCCTGAACGTCTATCTGGCGCAGGTAAACGCCGGAACGGGGATGGCGCACTATCCAATCCAGCACGGCAATCAGTCGCGGCCAGTTTTCGGCATGGTCTAACACCGCCAGCGGACGCTTTCTTAGCCACGGGACAAGCGCCGGATAGATTCCAGAAATGGTTGCGGCCAGTTCACGGAATTTGGCCGCATCGCGCAGCTTGCCGATCAGCGCCAGGCCATCCTGCTCGCTTTCAACAATCGCGGCTACAGGGACACGGTTGCGTCCCAGTTGCCGGTGGTTGAATTCGCGCCACTCCAACTGAAAACCGGCTGCCGCAGTTAATTCTGCAACCCACTGCCGCGCCAATTCGAAATATTCGGAAAGTGCTTTGGTGTTGGGTTTTTTCAGTGGGATTCGCATGGGGAAGACTGGCTCACCTCCCAGCATTGCGGCCAGAATATGGCAATTATCCCACTCGCGGCGCACCCGGTTGCGGATGTCGTCAGGTGTGGACCAGTCGCTCATGCCCGCCTCGCATCCCGCTCGGCGCGGTACTCTTCGATGGTGAGATTGCGCAATTGCGAATCCTGCCCCTTTTCGTTGTGGACAAAGCCGACGCTGGCGACGAAGGGTTCGATGATGTGGATCTTCTGCAAGGGTGTGACGATCAGCAGTTGCAGGTTGAGCCGCTTGAACAGCTCCAGGCCGAAGCGCGCCGACTCATCCGAACCCCGCCCGAAGGCTTCGTCGATGACCACAAAACGGAAACTGCGCGAGCGTGCAGCGCCCCACTCCAGGCCGAATTGATAAGCCAGGCTGGCCGCGAGGATGGTGTAGGCCAGCTTCTCTTTCTGCCCGCCGGATTTTCCGCCGGAGTCGGTATAGTGTTCATGCTCGCTGTTATTTTCGCGCCAGCGTTCGGAGGCAGAGAATACGAACCATTGGCGCACGTCGGTGACTTTGCGCATCCAGCGCCGGTCGGGTTCCGTGCTGCCTTCGCGCCCGCGAAAGCGCTCGATGATCCCCTTCACTTGCAGGAATTTCGCCTCTGAATATTGCGCGTCTTCCGAACCGGTCAGCGCGCCCTCGGTGCAGGTTTTCAACTCTTGCTGAAAATCGCGCAGCTCCATATCCGCGCTGATCTGCGCTTCCAGCAAGATGTAGCGGTTCGGGTTGTAGTCGATCTGCGCGAGCGAGGCGTTGATGCGTTCGATGCGCTCGCGGATGGTTTCCCGTTCGCGCGCAAGTTGCGACTGGAAGTTGGCAATTTCGCGGATGGTGTTTTCGTTGAGCAATTCCTTGAAACGCGCCTCGAAGCGCGGCAGGTCGTCGGCCTGAAGTTGTTGCAACATGGTGCGATATTCGTGGGCCGCATCCACGCTGGCATCCGCGTCTTTTGTCTCCAGCGGATATTTGTTGCGGTACTCCTGCATGGTCTTGACGATTTTCTCTTGCAGATATTTGAGTTTTTTGTCTTCCCCATCGATCTTTTTTTGCAACCATTCACGCATGTCATGCTCGCGGTTGTCGCAAGACTCCACAGTTAACGTGTGTTCGCCCAACGCTTCGGTGCGCAGTTCGCCAAGCTGGATGAAACGTTTTTCCCGTTGGCCTGCATCAAGCGCAGCGACAGACATTTGGCATTCGACGAGCAATGCATCCGCCTGTTCCCGCTTCTCTTCATTGCGGGCAAGTTCCTTGTTGCGCTCGCCCAAATCGCTTTCCGTCTGCCCAAGTTTTTCCTCCAGCGCCTTGAGCTGGATGCCCAATGTTTGCAGCTTATCGGATGCGGCTTCCAGCGTTTTCTTTTCGGCCTCAAGCTCCGCAATGGCGAGTGCAACAGGCTGCCAGTCAAGCTCGCTGAAATCGGTGTATTCCCCAATCTGCGCCAGCCATTGCAGGCGGTCGGCCAGCGCGTTTCGCTCTTCCTGCGCTTTGCCGATAATATCGGCAAGTGATTGCATCCGCCCTTCCAGCCCCTTGGCCTGTTTTTCAAAAGCAGCGATTTTGTTTTCATTGCTCCAGCCCAGAACATAGCGGCTGCGGTCATCGAGACGGTGGCGGTCATCTTTTTCGTGGCGATCCGCACCGGCCTTGACTTGCCCGGCGCGGGTAATCGCCTGGCGTTCGCGGCGGAATTGCTCCAGCGTCGCGCAACAGGCATAGTCGAAGCGGCGCGCCAGTTCGTCTTCCAGCCAGCCATAAAAAGGCGAATCGGGCTTGACCGCGAGCTTGCGCGCCAGCGAATCGGGGTGCAGGAAAGGGTGATCATCAGCCTTAGGTTCGCGTACGCGGTAATAAACCAGCCGCCCCTTCAAATGGGTTTGCTCCACCCAGGCAGCCACCTCGGTGTAATGTTTATCCGGCGCCAACAACGAAACGCCGAAGTTATGCAACAACCGTTCGGCGGCGCCTTCCCACGCGGCATCTTCGGCGCGCACCTGGATCAACTCCCCGGCAAATGGCATGGCTTCCTCCGCCACATCGAGCGCCGCGCAAAGCATGCGCCGGATGGCGATTTGCGCCTCGGGAATATTGCTGCGCCGCTTTCTGAGGGAGACGAGTTCTGCTGCTATGGTTTCGTGTTCCTGCTTGAGGCCGCGCAGGTCGACGCCCGCTTCGGTCTGCTTGTTTTGCAGTTCCGCATCGCGCGCCTGAGACGTTTCGCGCAACTCGGCGAGGCGGTGGCGATTGCCGACGAAGCCATCCACATCGCTTGCGGAAATAATCTCCAGCCGTTGCGCCAACTCCGCATAACGCTCCGCGCGCGCCAGCTTTCTGGTTTTCTCTTGCTGCTTGCTGCGAATATCATCCGCGATACGCTCGATGCGGTCGCCGCCGTTTTCCGCGATGGCGCGCTTGATGTCGTCGCGCTCGCCCTGCTGTGTGCTGCGGGCATTGCTCAGTGCCTGAATTTTGCCATCGAGCCGCTCTGCTTCTTCTTTCAAGTTGAGCAGCCGTTTTTCCAGCAGCTCGGCCTTGAGCGAAGAAAAATAAGGTTTCAGCGCCTCGCGGCAATTCCGCCATTCGCCGATTTGCGCCGTCAACTCATCGAAGCGCGCGCAATCGGCAACCAGCGGCGACAGGCGCGCGACTTGATCCTTGGTCTTGAGCACCGCTTCATGCGCGCGATTCAGGTCGTCAAAATGATGGATCAGCGCCGCGATGCGCGACTCCACATCGAAGGCTTCCAGCATGTGCTCGCGCACAAAATCGGTGAGGCTGCCCACCGACTTCATCGACACCGTCTGGTGGAACAACTCCAGCGCCTGCTCGTTTTCGATGCCGAAGCGGCGGCGGAAAGCCGCCGCATATGACGGAAAAGTTTCAAACAACCCAACGCCGGGCATGGCGCGCAAACGCTTCTTCAGGCCGCTGATATCCGTGCCGAATCCGGTGAAATCGGCGGCGATGGACATACCACGGTCAGCCACCAGATAAAAACGCTCTGGCTGCCCCTGGGTGTTTTTTGCCCAGAAGAAAATCTGCGCCAGCGTAACGCTGAGCCCGAAGCCCTCGTTCTGGAATTCGCCAAGAATCACCGAATAGTCGTTGTGATCGCGCAATGCCACCGGCTTGGCGGATGCGCCCGATTCGCTACGCTCTGATTTGTAATGCCCCAGCACATAGGAGCGCAACGTCCTCTCCTTGAATTCCGCGCCCGCCGCCTTGTTGTAAGCAACGCGGCTGGCAGGCACCAGCAGCGTCGTTACCGCATCCACCAGCGTGGATTTGCCCGAGCCGATGTCGCCGGTGAGCAATGCGTTATCGCCCCCCGCATGCAGCGCCCGCACCTTGCCGTTGAAAGTGCCCCAGTTGTACACCTCCAGGCGATGCAGGCGAAAGCCGCTACGCTCTTCCTTGCTGGAGAAATCCAGCATTCCGCTTTCGGCTGCCACGGTGTTCATGCCTGCTCACCGCTTCCCAGCACATTGATGCAATACGTTGCCAGGCGCTGGTCGAATTCGGCCAGCCACTGCGCATCGACAAAGGCTTTCAGGATGCGGCGCACTTCGATGAGATGAGTCTGCCCGCGCATGCGGCGCGCAAAACCCAGCTCGATGATCTTGTTCAGGTGGGTGTCGATCTGATCCACGATGCGCGCCTCGTTCACCCCGGCGGGCAGGAACAACCTCACCATGTCGACCACTTCATCGCGCGAAAGAATGAGCCGCGTATCCTCGCCGCCCGCATCAAACTCGGCCAACTTCTTGCGCAGCAAAGCGAGCAGCAAACTCACCGGAAATGACAAAGGCCGCTTCGCCACCAGGCGCGGCAACGCCTCCCCCTCCTCGGGCGCAGGCCGGGATTTCAGCCAGGCATAACCTTCCGCCTCGTCCAGCACCAACTCCAGCCCCAGCACCGCCAGATAATCGCGCACCCTGGCCTGCAAGCCGAGCAACGCCTGCCAGATAGCCGCATCGGTATCCTGATACACGACGCCTTTCATCAAAGCGATCAACACGCGGGAAAATGCCTGGCCTTCGGCTTCGTCGTTATGCATTTATTTCACTCACTTCTGGCTGATTGGCATCGGAGTCATTTTGCCACAAGCCTATAGCTAGTGTAGTGTTGCATTCTTGATGGAACTAGTGTAGTGTTGCATTCTTGATGGAACTTATATTTATCATGCATCTCCAATCCTTCGTGTTGTGAACCGGAGAGCGTAAATGCGAGTAGCTGTCGAGATTGTGCTGACGAAAGATCAAAAGAAAGATTTAACGAAATTGGTACGTTCCAAGCTCACCAGCGTGCGGCTGGCGCAGCGCGCCCGCATCGTACTGCTGGCGGCGGATGGCTGGCGAAACAAAGATATTGCTGAAGAACTGGGTGTTGGGCGAGTCCAAGTTTCGCGCTGGCGGGACCGTTACGCCGAGTCGGGGCTCTCGGGTATCGAGCGTGATTTGCCGCGCGGCGCACCAAATGTGAAAGTAGATGTGGCACAGTTGGTGGAGATGACCACGCAGGGCAAGCCGGATGCGGCCACCCACTGGAGCACACGCAAAATGGCCGCCAAGATCGGCGTCAGCGCGGCAAGCGTTTCACGGCATTGGCGCGCGAATGGGCTCAAGCCGCATCTCGTGCGGGGCTTCAAAGTCTCGCGCGATCCGCGATTCGTCGAGAAGCTCGAAGACATTGTCGGCTTGTACATGTCGCCGCCCGAACATGCGCTGGTATTGTGCTGCGACGAGAAGAGCCAAGTGCAGGCGCTGGATCGCACCCAGCCTGGATTGCCTCTGAAGAAAGGGCGTGCGGCGACCATGACTCACGACTACAAGCGCAACGGCACGACTACCTTATTCGCCGCGCTCAACGTGCTGGACGGCCAGGTCATCGGCCAGTGCCAGCCGCGCCACACCCACGCCGAGTGGTTGAAGTTCCTGAAGAAGATAGACCGCGAAACGCCCAAGGACAAGACGCTGCATCTGATCGCGGATAACTACGCCACTCACAAACACCCAACCGTGCAGGAGTGGCTGGCCAAACATCCTCGCTTTAATATGCACTTCACCCCGACCTCGGCATCGTGGCTCAACATGGTCGAGCGATTCTTTCGCGACATCACTACCGAACGCCTGCGTCGAGGAGTATTCACCAGTGTGCCGGAATTGGTTGGTGCCATCGATGCGTATATCGCCCATCACAACATCAAACCCAAACCTTTTATCTGGACGAAAAGTGCTCGCGATATACTGCAAAAAGTCATCCGCGCCAACAGCCGCTTAAGTTCCAAACAGAATGCAACACTACACTAG
>JACRMR010000009.1 GCA_016214895.1 candidate division KSB1 bacterium | reverse complement strand
GAGACCAAACCCGAAGTTGTTGTTCCTGCTCGTTCGTGAGCTCAATGACCGGAGCGTGACGCATAATTTCATCCTCCTCTCTGGAAGATGAAACGCACAACCTCGCAATTAGTTGCAGCAACTCCGCAACACTACACTAGATCCTCGTAGTTCTTAGTATCAAGCGTAAATGAGAAATCTGAGCTCTCCAATACAGCCTTAGACGTGCACTTAGCCTGGACATCGATTTTCGGCCACCTGACTTTGCTTCCCTTCGTCAAGGACTTTATCGTCACATCGACGCTCTCTATGTCATTCTCTACGTGATCAACAACACATGAAGCTCCAGCAGCAATCGCGCGAATATAAGCGAGGCTTAGTTGCGCCTTGCGGCTGCTAAGGATGGGATCGGCCCAATTGCCCTTTCTCTTTGGAGTCACATTCGTGCTCACACCACAAAATCCGGCTTTGCGAATAGCGGCGGGTCCGTGACGGGTTTTAGTTCGCCGGTTAGGATGTCCTCGACCAAACTCGCCTCCTCGAACCAGCTTTTCGGGGGGAGATGGCCCCAGAAGGTGGCGCGGCGGGGGTCGTTGATGCTCCAGCGGACGGGGGGCATGTCCCAATCGGTGATCAGATAATCGCCGGTATAGATCTCGATCCGATTGTTGTCGTAGTCGCGCAGATAGAGGAAGAACGCATTGGACAAGCCGTGCCGACCCGGTCCGCGCTCGATGCGATCGGCCATGTGCATGCTGGCGAGGGTGTCGCAGGCGTTCAAGATCGACAGCCGGTCATAGGCCCAGAAGCCGACATGATGCAAGCGCGGCCCGACGCCGTTCATGTTGGCGAGATCGTGGACATTTTGTTTGCGATGCATCCAGACCGCCCAGAGGGTGTCCTGCTCGATCAGATCGCTGGGGCCGGACTCGAGGAATTTGTGGCCTTTGAATTCGGAAACGGAAGGGGTTGAGCCCGAGACCCCCCCTTGCCCCCCCTTGAAAGGGGGGGAGTCCGAAATTGGATCGGAGGCGGCGGTGTACTCGGAGCAGTGGAAGTTCAGGCGCTTCGTGTACCAGTTGAAGCCCTTGCAAACGTCGCTGACTTGGCAGTTATAGTGATCGATGCGCTGGATGCTCGCGCCGCGATACTTGTAGTAATTTTGCAGCTCGGAGGGACGGCGCTCGATCTCGTGGAAGAATTCGAGCGGGATGCCGTTGGGATCCTCGATGCGCAGCGTGCGGCCCTGACCGAGATTCTCGTGCGGCTCGCACCAGCGGTGCCTGAGGCCGTCCTCGCCGGCGATCCAGGCGAGTTCGTCGAGATCGGCCTCGGCGGCGACGCGAAACGCGAGATGGCTGAGGCCCGGCTGCTCGGTTTTGCGCAGGACGAGGCTGTAAAGATCGCGCTCTTCGAGACAGCCGAGATAGAGGCGGTCGCGCTCTTCGCGGATCAGCAGAAAGCCGAGCGCGTCAATATAAAAACGCTTGGCCGCGTCGAAATCGGTGACGCGGAACTCGGCGTGGGCGGTACGGAGAATGTTCATTGAAGAGAAACTTGAAATCTGAAACGTGAAACGTAAAAGAAGAAGTCAATTTCGGCAGGGTCAGGAGACCATGCTCGGGGTGATTCTCCGATTCCGGCCGGGTTGCGCGGACTTAACCCGGCTCGGCGAATACTATGCGGTTACGTACTTGCGTTTGAGCTCGCGGAAGCTGATCAGGCGCTGCTGGTCTTCGTCCCAGACGCTGAGGAACATGGTTTTCATACTGCTGAAGAGCGTCACGGTATAGACATCGTGGAACTCGGGATTCTCGTGATAGCAGCGCTCGAGTTCGTAGTTCGGGATACTGGACTTCAGATGGTGGATGTGATGATAGCCGATATTGCCGGTGAACCATTGCAGGATGCGCGGGAGCTTGTAGTAGGAGCTGCCCTGCATAGCGGCGCGGACGTAATTCCATTCGGCTTTGGGTTTCCAGTAGGTGTGCTCGAACTGATGCTGAATGTAGAACAGCCAGATGCCGAGACTGGCGGCGATGAAGAGCACGGGCAGCACGACCTTCGCCAGCGCAGCGAAGCCGATGAAGACACCGATGGCGGCGAGCGTGGCGGCGATCGTCAGGTTGGTGATCCAGATATTGCGGCGGTCGCGCTGGTTGTAGTGCTGCGGATCGGTGCAGACGCGGTTGATGTAAAAGAACAGCGCGAGCGGTCCGAAGAGGATGAACACCAGCGGATGTCGATAACAGCGATAGTGGAGCTTGTCGAATCTCGACAGCACGAGGTACTCTTTGACCGTGTGAATCGTCATGTCGCCAAGGCCGCGCTGGTCGAGATTGCCGTTGGTGGAATGATGCAGCGCATGCTGGCGGCGCCAGTAATAGTAGGGCACCATCGTGAACAGGCTGCAGAAGTAGCCGACGCGATCGTTCAGCTTTTTGGAAACGAAGAACGAGCCGTGGCCGCAGTCATGCTGGATAATGAACATGCGGACCATGAATCCCGCCGCCAGTACGCCGAGGCCGAGCGTCACATAGAACGGCATGGCGAGGGACAGGTACATCAGGTAGATCGCCGCGAAGAACGGAAGGAACGAATTCGCGAGCTGCCAGACGCTTTTGGCGAGCGAGGGGACGGCATACGGATTCATCAGTTCGGTGAGGGCCTTGTCATCCATGATCGTGCGGGCTGCGCGGGGGACGCGTTGCGTTGCGCGCGGCGGTACGGGGGCGAGAGTGAGCGTGCTGATACGTTGATCCTACGAAGTGAAGGTTACCACGGGTCGTAAAACATCTGTTCGCTGGCGCCGTCGAGGTCGCTGCGACCGGGCGCGGCGGTGCTGTCCGGTTCAAGTCGATGATAGCGGCGATTGAAGTAGAGCAGGGGCTTGCGCGGTTCCACCCCTTGCAGCAACGCCAGCACTTTGCCGACGACGATCCAGTGATCGCCGCCGTCGTGCAGGGCCAGGAGTTCACAGCCGATCGCGGCGAGGCAGCCCTCGATGCGCGGGCCGCCCTCCCACTCTATGAAACGGAATTCGGCTCCCTGCTGTTCCCGTGTCGCTCCGGCAAATTGATTGGAGATCGCCTCCTGATCGTCGCGCAGCACGTTGACCGTGAACCGCACGTTTGCCGCGAGGTAGGCATTCAGCTTCGCTTTCTTGGCCACGCAGACGATGATCTGCATGGGATTGGCCGAGAGCGACGTGAACGCGTTGGCGGTCATGCCGTGGGGTTGGCCATCACCTTGAATGGTGACGACAGTTACACCGGTGGCGAACAGCGAAATGGTATCGAAGAAGGTTCGGGAGTCGGACACGGAAGGCAACTTGAAACTTGAAAGCAGACTACTCGGTCTTCAGCGGCTTGCCATGCAGGCGCGGGTTGGAGTCGTAATAGGACATCGCGGCGTTGGTGGCCTCAGTGGCGGCCTCGGCCTGTGCGCGCTTGAGGAAATCCTGCACTTTGTCCATCACGTCCTTGCGGTCATGATTGACGCAGACCGCGCCCGCCATGCGCACCGGATCACCGAAGAAGAAATGTTCGTAAAGCGCCTGGCGCGTCGCGAAGGCGGACATGCTGGCGTCCCACGCGAGGCGGAACAGCGGAATGCGCTGGTAGGCATCGGCGCGGGCGGCCTGATAGTACTTCTTGATCTCCTCTTTCAGCGGCCCGTGCACGTCGGCCTCGGTCGGCATGGCGACGAGTCCCGACGCGCCGATCTGCTGGATGATCTGCACGAGGCGCGGATAGAGTTTGGGGAACATGTTGCGCGCGGCATCGAGCGGATCCCAGGCGGGGCGCATCACGCCGTAGTTGTCGAGTGTCGCGTCTTCCTCGGCGGCGCGCAGGAACGCCTTCTGGCTTTCGGTAACGCACCACATCTCGGCGAGCTTCTCCTGAATATGCTGGAACTGCTCGACGCCGATGGAATTGACCAGCAGCGAGGCGAGGCCGAGCATGAATTCGCTTTTCGCTATGTTCTTGCAGAGCACCTGATGCGTCATATGCACGACCGCGCCGGTCGCGGCGTAGGCCTTGTTGCAGCGTTCGACATCGCGATAGAGCAGTACGCGCTCCCACGGCACAAACACGTCGTCGAAGATCACGACCGCGTCATGTTCCTCGAAGCGCGAACCGAGCGGATGATCGTAGCTTGACCGCCCATAGTCCACTGATTCGCGGCACTGGAATTTCAGGCCGGGCGTATTATTGGGAATGATGAACCCGAAGGCATAGGGCGCATCTTCGGGCTTCGACGTGAGCAGCGTGGACGGCAACACCATGATCTCGTCGGAGATTGGCAGGGTGGCCAGCATGCGGCAACCGCGGATGACGATTCCGGCGTCGGTCTCTTCTTTCACGCGCGCGGCGAGGAATGGATCGGCCTGACCGGCGGCCCCGGCGGCGCGATTGGCCTGCGGATTGATCAACGTGTGCGTCATGCACAAATCGTTTTCGCTCAGATAGCGATGCAGGTTCTTCGCATTTTCGCCGAACTGCTCGCGTGCTTCGGCGAGGAACTGCCAGCCGGACGCGTAACCGGAGATCGAGCGGTTCAGATAATCGGGAGCGCGGCCCATCATGCCGCAGGAATGATCGGACCAGCGCTTCATCATCCGCGAAATGGACTTCAGTTCGTCTTTGGTTTTCGGGATCATGAATGAGCGACCGACTTTCACGCCGCGATCGTTCGTGAACAGCATTTCGTCTTCATTCGCCCATTGCAAGTCATAGAGCGCGGCCAGCGAGCGCACGCCGCCGTCAAACGCCGGATGCGTAGTCACGTCTTTGACTTGCTCGCCGCAATGAAAAATCGTCGGGGGTTGTTCGCGCAGACGTTTGATAACGTCCGCGCCTTTACGTGCGGGCATGGGGGCTCCTCAGGAAAGCGGAAAGGCAGACATTCAGAAAATCAGATTCCGGCCGGGTTGCGGCAGACCTTAACCCGGCTCGGCGGCACAAAGCTCGCGATTTGCTCTTGAGGTGGGGATGCGGGATCAGTCTAACGGCTGAACGGAGATGAACGGCTTACCCGTACTCATTTCTCCACGGGCGTGCCAATCGCTGATCAGATTGACAACGCAGTCCGACAGGTTTGCCGTCTCGAGGTCAATCGGCCAGGCCGTTCGGAAGACCGCCAGCCCCTCTTCGATGTCGGTAACCAGCTTCACCCACTCCGGATTGTCGATTAAATCTTCGAGCGTCGGGTCGGGTCCGCGCGGATGTTGCCTCTGGAGCCTGGCGAAGCCAAGCGCACGAAGCGGTTCCGTATCACAGTCTTCGTAGAGGAAGATGGTTCCCTTGACGTATGGCGCGCTGACGCAGACGGTGTCGGCTTCGGGCGGAAAGACCTGCATGAACCGATGATAGCCCTCGACCCGCGTGAAGCCACTGCCGTCCGAGATAATCGCGGGATGGAACTTGCCGCCCGCGACCACATAGCGCTTGTGAATTGGCGGGTCGAACTCCTGATCGTAATCGATACCGACGACCTGCGGTGGAAATGAATCGGGCTGCAGCGCGACCGGCCAACGCGCGGCGTATTTCCCCCATTGAGACGTGCTCTGATCGAGTGTCAGTTCGCGTACGCCCAGCGGAGTCAGCAGGGAATCGGCGCTGAAGCCGCGCGCGACGTAGAGCTTGCCGCGATAATAGGCCTTGCCATCCACTGATTCTGTTGGATACCCGTGAGGCACCGGCAACATGGCCCGCTCGGAAGCGAAGACCAGCGTTGACACCACAAGAGTATATGCCGGAAATCGCCACCTCATGTCTGCGACCTCCAAAAAATGTAAAAGGAGTTAGCGGTTTCTACCCGATCTTCGGAATATGATGTTCCCCCAGCGGGACGTGGATGATCTTCGTGTCCATGTAGAATTCGGTGAAGGACAGTTGCCCGCCCTCGCGGCCGATACCGCTCCACTTCGAACCGCCGAACGGCGTCCTTAGATCGCGGACATTGTGCGAGTTGATCCAGACCATACCGCACTCGAGGGACTGCGCGACGCGGTGCGCGCGGGTGACGTTGGAGGTCCAGATATATCCCGCCAGTCCGAACTTGATGTCGTTGGCCAGTTGAATGGCCTCGGCCTCATCCGCGAACGGCATCACCGCCAGCACGGGGCCGAAGACCTCTTCCTGCGCGATGCGCATGTTGTTGCGCACGTTGGTGATCAGCGTCGGCAGAAAGTAGTTGCCTTTCCCGAAATCTACCCCCCCCTGCTGCGCTCCGGAACCCCCCGGTGGTCCCCCCTTGGAAGGGGGGACGGCTACGGCGGGCCTGTCACCGCCCACCAGAATCGTGGCGCCGTCGGCCCTCGCGATGTCCATGTAGTCGCGGACGCGCTGCCAATGTTCCTGATGAATCAGCGGCCCGACCTCCGTGCTCATGTCGTTGGGATCGCCGACCTTAATCTGTTTGACGCGCGCAGCGAGCCGCGCGACGAATTCATCGTGGATGCTCTGTTCGACCAGCAGCCGCGAGGCCGCGGTGCAGCGCTCGCCGTTCAAGCTGTAAACTTGCCACAGCGCGCCGTCAATCGCGCGGTCGAGGTCGGCGTCGGCGAACACGATATTCGGCGACTTGCCGCCCAGCTCCATGCTGAACCGCTTGAGCGTGTCCGCGCCGTTCTTGATGATGATCTGTCCCGTCGTCGTCTCGCCGGTGAAGGAAATCAAGTTCACGTCGGGATGCGCGACGAGCGGGGCACCGGCACTCTCGCCGAAACCGTGCACACAATTAAACACGCCCGGCGGCAGATCGGCCTCCTGAATGATCTCGCACAGCTTCGAAGCCGACAGCGGCGACCACTCGGCAGGTTTCAACACCGCCGTGCAACCGGACGCCAGACACGGCGCGACCTTCCACGTCTCCAGCATGAACGGCGTATTCCACGGCGTAATCAGCCCCGCGACGCCCATTGGCCGATAGACCACATAGTTCAGCCATTCCTGATCGACGGGGTACGCTTTGCCATGCAGCGCGAGCAACTGGTCGGCGAAGAAATAGAAATTATCCGCGGCGCGCGGGATCGCGCCTTTCGTGATCTGTTTGCGCGGGATGCCGGTATCGACGATTTCCAATTCGGCGATATCGTGGGCATGCTTGAGAATCAGATCGCCGATCTTGCGGATCTTCTTCGCGCGCTCCGCGGCGGGCATGCGCGACCACACGCCGCTGTCGAAGGCAGCGCGGGCGGCTTTGGCGGCCTTGTCGATGTCCGCGGCTTGACCGGAAGCGCAGTGGCCGATGACCTCGTTGGTCAGCGGCGTGAGCACATCGAAGGTCTCGCCGGCGAGCGAGTCCACGAACTGATTATTGATGAAGTGCTTGACGGAATACATGAAGGAGGCGTTGAGACACTCAAGTACTGAGACGCTGAGAGCAGATTCCGGCCGGGTTGCGAAGACTTAACCCGGCTCGGCGGTACTAACGGCGATGAAGGTTGCAGACGAGTTCCGGCCCGAGCGCGATGGGATTCTCGAGGGCGCCGATGCCGTCGATTTCCATGCGCATCACATCACCGGGATAGACGTGCGAGAGTCCTTTGGGCGTGCCCGTCCAGATTTGATCGCCAGGTTCGAGCGTCATGATCATGGAGCAATACTCGATCAGCTCGGCGAGGGAATAGATCAGATCGCGCGTGTTGCCCTGCTGTCGCAATTCGCCGTTGACGTAGGCGCGAACTTCCGTGTGGGCCGGATCGCCGAATTCATCGGGCGTCACCAGGTACGGACCGACGGGTCCGAACGTATCCCAGCCCTTGCCGATTAGCGGCGGGCGGAAGTACGGACCGATGTGATCGCGCACGGTTACGTCGTTCCCGATCATGTAGCCGCCGACGAAATCCAACGCGTGCTTGGCCGGCACATTGCGGCATTTGTGACCGATAATCGCGACGAGTTCGACTTCGTAGTGCATGTACTCGCTGCCGGGCGGCATCAGCACGGTGCCCTTGTGACCGATCAATGATGTCGTCGGCTTCAGGAAGATCGCGGGCAGTTCGGGTTTGGCGAGGTTGAGTTCGGCGGCGTGATCAGCGAAGTTCAGCGCGATGCCGATGATTTTTGATGACTGCACCGGCGGGAGCATGACAACCTGATTGATGTCATACTCCTTGCCGTCAGTGGCAATCAGTTGATTATCGAGGTAGCAGCCTTGCAGCAATCTGCCGTCGGCGGCCCAGCGGGCGAGTTTCATCTATCGGGACCTTGGATTGTGGATCTTGGATTTCGTTCTACAGCAGCCCGTATTGCTGCATCACCGCGCGCAACTTCACTTGATTCGCGTCGCTCATGGCGGTTAGGGGCAGGCGAACCTCGAACGTAATCTTGCCCATCCACGCCAACGCGGTCTTGACAGGGACGGGATTGATCTCGTAGAAGATCGCTTCGTTCAATGGCATCATGTCGAAGTGCAGTTTCCGCGCCTCCTCCCACTTCCCCGCCGCGCACAGATCGTAGAGCGAATTGATTTGCTTTGGCATCAGATTGGCGGTGGCGCTGATGTAGCCCGCGCCGCCGATGCAGAGCAAGGGAAAGCAGAGCAGCTCGATTCCCGAAAAGACCAGAAAGTCCGGACCCATGCGATGCAGCAGATGATTGATGTGCTCGAAGTCCTTGTTGGACTCTTTGACGCCGACGATATTCGGGCAAGCCTCGCGCAGGCGGGCCACGGTGTCGATGTCGATATTCACTGCCGTGCGGCCGGGAATGTTGTAGAGGATGATTGGAATCCCGACCGACTGCGCGACGGCTTTGAAATGCTCGTACAATCCCTGCTGACTCGGGCGGCAATAGTAGGGCGCGATTAACAGCAGCGCATCGGCACCGATCTGCTCCGCGTGTTTGGAGAGCGCGAGCGTTTCTTCGTGGTTGACGGAACCGGTGCCCGGCACGAACGGTACGCGTCCGCCGATGGCTTCGTGGGCGACTTCGTAAAGTCGCAGGCGTTCCGCTCGCGACAGCGCGGACGGTTCGCCGGTGGTCCCGGCAACGGAGATGCCATGCGCCCCGTTTTCGATCTGCCAACTGATCAAGTTGGCGAACGCCGGGTGGTCAACTTGGCCGTTTTTGAACGGGGTGACGACGGGAACAATAGAACCGCGGAGCGAGGGCATACAGCGGAAGGTGGCGACGGTTTCGGGTGACGTGGGATTTCAGTCCTTAACATAGTTAATTTAAGGTTTTTTCGATTGAAAGAAAACGAGATTGCGGTACTTGAGCACATCGCTGCCACTGGCTGGTACTATATAATTCCATATGATTTAAGTCTTTAGGCAAGTGGATGGTGCATGATTTGCCCCGTTGCCACAGCTCACCTCTGCGCTATGGTGGCAGGCATGCCGCTCGACCGGAGCTATCCATCGGCTACTCCGTCACGCCTGCGTGGGGGCTTCCGATTCATGTGAAGTTTTTCGCAAAGGAGGCGTTCGGGCCTCGCCGGCCGGACCATAATACGATTTAAGGACAATGTAATCATGATTATAGAGCCTCGTTGTTACCAGTCGATTGTTGAAAAAACTCTTGCATTATTCACCATGCCGAGGTATAATGGGAGTGTTGACACCGGCATTTTTCAGCTCAGGGAATCTCATTTCATGACTACTTCATCCAGAACTCTGTTAATAACGTGGATCTCGATCGTGATGACGGCGGCGGTGGCGGCGCTGCTGATCAACATCTTCGAGCACAAGCAGGAGTCGAAGCTCAGCTATCTGAAGATCGTTGACGTGCGGCACGGTGAGCCGGATCCGTCCAAGTGGGCGGTGAATTTTCCGCGCGAATACGAAGCGTATATGAAGACGATGAAGACGAGCGAGCTGATACCGTACAGTAAATGGGGTCGGTACGGCGGTTCGGAAGCGTTCTCGCAGTTGGAGCGGCATCCGGACTTGAAGCGGATGTTCGCGGGCTATCCGTTTTCGGTGGAGTACAACGAGGATCGCGGGCACATGAACGCGCTGACGGACATGCTCAAGATCAAGCGTTTAGGCGATCAGAAACCCGGGTCGTGCATGACGTGCAAGAGTCCGCAGGTGCCGCTGTTTATCGAGCAATACGGCGCGCAGCAGTTTTACAATACTCCGGTGAAGACGCTGGTGGATTCGTTTCATTTTGAGCATTCGATATCCTGCGCGGACTGCCACCATGCGGAGACGATGGCGCTGGAGATCCGGCGTCCGGCGTTCATCGAGGCGATGGCCAGGCGCGGCATCGACGTGGCGACGGCGGATCGGCAAGCGATGCGCGTCTATGTCTGCGCGCAGTGCCACGTCGAGTATTACTGGCAGAAGGAAGACAAGTATCTGACCTTTCCGTGGTCTAAGGGATTGGTTGTGGACAGTATCGAGGCGTATTATGATTCGTTGCATTTCAAGGATTGGGAGCACGGCGAAACGAAGGCGCCGCTGCTCAAGATGCAGCATCCGGAATTTGAGTTGTACTCTACGGGGATTCACGCGCGCTCGGGAGTGAGCTGCGTGGATTGCCACATGCCGTACACGCGGCAGGGTTCGATCAAGGTCACGGATCACTGGATTCGCACGCCGCTGGTGAACTTGAACAATGCTTGTTTGACTTGTCACCGTGAGAGCGAGACGGAGATGCGCGATCGCGTGATCGAGATTCAGGACAAGACCTACGCGCTGATGACCCGCGCGGACCATGCGATCATCTCGGCGCTGGACGGCATCCAGGCGGCGATGGCGGCGGGGGGCACGGATCAGGAACTTGCGTCGGCGCGGGCGCTGCATCGACGGGCGCAAATGCGCTGGGATTTCATTAGCGCGGAGAACAGCATGGGCTTTCACAGTCCGCAGGAGGCGGCGCGGGTGCTGGGGGATGCGATCGACTACGCGCGGCAGGCGGAACTCGCGGCGTTCAAAGCGGTGATCGCACACGGGGGGGCGCTGACTCCCGTTCCGGCAGCGGTGGCGCCGCCCGTGACCGGGGCCGGCGGATGACCAAGCATCCCTATATTGCCGCGCTGCTGATGGCGTTGCCGGGAATCGTGATCGGCATTTCCGGCTACACGTTTTACTATGCCAAGGGCTATTCGTATCTGGTGGATGACCCCAAGGCGTGCATGAATTGTCACGTCATGCGCGACAATTTTCGCTCGTGGGAGATCGGGCCGCATCGCTTCGTGAGTTGCAACGGCTGTCACGTGCCGCATGACGTGGTCGGCAAGTACACGACGAAGGTCGAGCACGGTGTGCGACACTCGTATGTCTTTACGTTCGGCGATCCGCAGGTGATCAGGATCAAGGAGTCGGGCCGCGAAATCGTGAACAACAATTGCGTGAGCTGCCATGCCACGATGGTCTCGAGCATCTTTCACACAACCGGTCCCGGCGGCCGGATGTGTTTCGATTGTCATCAGGGAACTGGACACGATTACTGAGCTCGTTCCACGCACCAAACATCAGTCGGGCGACCCGCAGGGGCCGCCCGTTTTGCATCGTCGCCGAGCCGGGCGTCCCCGCCCGGCCGGAATCTTCTTCGGTTTCCCCCCCCACGCCACGAAATATTTTCCAGACGAGAATTCCCCGCCGCGCAGATCGACGGAGTAGTTGACGATCCCGGCGCGCACGATCACGGCCTGCTGCACGACCTGCCCCAGCAGGTTGAAGATGCGCACGTTCGTCGCTTCCCCCACTGAATTCACCAACCGAATCGTGACCATCGCGTTTGTTGGATTGGGAAAGATAGTGACATCGCGCTGCTCGGGAACATACCTCCAGCGTTCACGGCCGGCATCGTAGATCGAGTCTGACTTCATGTACAGATAGAATCCGGTTTCCGGAATTAGCGGCAGCGCCATGATCGTCTTCGGCCAACCTGCGCTGATTTCGAACTGATGGATGGGTACAGGTGGCTGCTCGCAGTACTGTTCCCAATCGCCATCTCCCGTACCGCGCCAGATTCCCTGCTGTGGAACATAGACATAGACAAACTCCGTGGTATCCCAATCAAAAGCGACCTGCGTCACTTGGCCGGTATAGGGCAGGTTGCCGAAGCACGAATGCCAATTGCCGACCCCGTCGCCGTCATTGCGGCTGAAGGCGCTGTCACCGTAGTTTGCGAAGAATCGCCCGAGCGACCGCTGCGGCCAAATGTACCGCGCAGCATGCCCTTCGGTGCCGGGTGCCCGTTGCCATGAAGCTCCGCCTGTGGTCGAGTAGTAGAGCCCGCCCGACAGATTGCCCGATCCTGTTCCGGAGCAGAGCAACGTCTCCGGGTTGGCACTGTAGTACACGACGTCCTCCACGCGCGCGGCCGGAGGATCCAGCGCACCGTAGGTGAAGCTCCATGTGCTGCCCAAGTCGGTCGTACGCGCGATCCGCAGCGAGTCGTGATCTTGCCGGTAGTGTGCAATTAGGAACTCATCGGGATTCTCTGGTGACCAGTCAATGCCACCACCGTTTTGGTAGTCGTATCGCCACCACGCCGTGTTGGTCACATGATGAAAACTCTGCGCACCATTCGTTGAGACCGCGAAATTCAGTCCGCGCGCCAGAATGTGCTGGAGATTTGCGGCAGATGCTGGACCAATGAACTCAAAGATGTCATCGCCGCGCGCCTCCTCCTGCCCGCCGGTGGGCTGCCAGTTCCGTCCCGAATCCGTGCTGCGCCAGAGGTCGCCGTTTGATCTAATATAGCCCGTGACCGGTGAATAGAAGATGTCGGTGGGCAGTCCCCGGGACCAATCCGGCGGAGCAAGATCAATCACACGAAAGGACTCGCCCATCGCCGGGCGGTACGTGAAATACGGTGACATGGTCATCGCTCGGCCTTCTGTGCCCGGAAAGGCATAGAATTCAGGTTCTACCTCTGAGACACCGCTGAGTCGGGACGTGAAAGTCCATGTACGACCACCATCGAACGATTCGTGAAGCTTGCGCTCGCTGGCCGCGAACAATCCGTACCAGTGGTTGAAGTTCATACGGTCTTGAACGATGTGTCCGATGGAGTAGATTGAATCCGGGGCCTCATACAATGTATCGAAGGTAGCACCAGCGTCCAAAGATTCCAGAATGTAGTAGTTGTCGCCCTGACCGTGGTCACCAACAACCAAGACACGATCGGGGTTTGAGTAATCCACATTCCAATCTCGACTAAACGTATTCGTCCCGAACCTGAAGGCCTGTTCGAACGAGTCGTCCGCAAGATTCAAGTGATACAGGCGATGGACATTGGCCGATGTCCCAAGGAAATATAGAAATCCGGCCGGATTCACAATCTCCGAAGCCCCGAGAACCATCGGAACAAGATCCAGCCGCGTCCACGTCTCGCCATAGTCCGTGGTCTTCCACGGATCTTCGGCGTACGGAAAGAAGTACCCGGTGGACGGATGATCGGGTAGCCAGACCATCTGCCCGGCCGATCGGTAATTGGATTCGATCACAAACTGCCAAGTCGCTCCGCCATCAGTCGTGCGAAATAGAGAGTCCGGATCCGAAGAATCAAGATCCTTCATAAAGCCAAACCAGATTGAATCCAGTGTCGGATGCTGGAACAGCTGTTCTGGCGCGGCCAACCACGGCAAGCGGGTATCGGGAATCAGTTCGCTGCTGAAGTCGCGGGTGTTGACCCGGTACAGGTAGTCATCGTCAAGGTTCAAGCAGAACCATAGACAGACGTCGCCGTTCCAGTGGCCCTCAGTGTACTCACCCATGGCCGCGTGCGGGGCTTCCTGCGTCCACTCGTTCCAGCCGCCAAACGCACCGTTGGGTAACAGGATAGCAGACAGGCCCCCAAAAAACAAAACACACCTCGCCGCAGAGCGCAGCAAGGTGTTCAGTAGTCGAGAATTAGAGCGGCCGAGGAGCAGGTACGGGCGTCGCGGCATGGTCAGAATCAGCAAGGTTACCACAGCATCTTCGCGAACGAGGTTGGTATCAATTTACACCGGGAATCGCGGATTGTCAAGCGCATGACTGGCCGAGTCCTGTAGGGGCCGATTGCATCGCCCGCGCCCAGCCCGTTCCGCCGAGCCGGGAGTCCTTCCCCACATCCGGCCGAGCAGGGATTCCTTC